>JAFCZV010000254.1 GCA_019314155.1 Deltaproteobacteria bacterium | reverse complement strand
GATATGGACTGTGTTGCCATACCCAGCTATGATATGTGTCAGGTTGACTTTGAAGGGGAATTTTACTGGAGAGGCCCGGTTTGGGTCAATATTAACTGGTATATTGCTCAGGGAATAAGACAGTATGGCGAAGTGGAGCTTTCAGAGTGGATTGAAAATTCATTAATTGCACTTGCTGATCGCTACGGTTTTTATGAGTATTACGATCCTGATTCCGGCAGAGGGCTGGGTGAGAAAGATTTTTCGTGGACGGCTGCATTGGTTATTGATCTTATTGCCAAAAAATTAAGAAATGAAAACTGAAAATAATAAATACAGTGTCATTGCCCTTGATGTAGGTGGTAGTTCCGTTAAGAGCGGTCTGGTGAAATCCGATGGTTTAGTAGATTTTGTCTGCCATACGCCAATTAATAGCCAGGCTTCAAAAGAAAAGGTTCTTCGCGTCTTTGCTGAAATTATTCAAACGTATTTGCCTAAAGTGAATCCTAATGAATTCTTAGGCATTGCAATTGGATTCCCCGGGCCATTTGATTATGAGAATGGATTATGCCTAATTCAGGGGCAGTCAAAATACGACAATCTCTATCGAATGAACATAAGAGACGAATTGTCAAAATTACTCGATTTCAAAAAACCAATTCTTTTTTGCAACGATGCCAAAGCCGCAATCACTGGTGAGGCGAATTATGGCGCTGGTAAAGACTTTGATCGCGTTATGGGCATCACGCTTGGAACAGGGCTTGGTGCAGGCTTTGTTGTAAACGGTGTTTCTGTATATGCAGGACAGGGGATACCACCAAACGCAGAATTATTTCTTTTTGAATTTAATGGAAAAAGGGCTGATGATCTCTTTTCGACAAGAGGGCTAATTGAACGTTTTAAAAAAAGAGGTTTATATTACGACAATGTCGCTGAAATTACAAAGGACATTAAACATGGCGACTCCTTTCTTATGAAAGTGTTTCGTGAATTTGGAGAAGATTTAGGCCAATTTCTTCGTCCCTTTGTATATGATTTCAATGCTGATGTTTTAATCGTTTTGGGTGGTATTGCGAATGCACTAGATTACTTCCGCAGTGAGCTGGAAGCACAGCTTGATATCCCGGTCCACCCTGGAAAAGTTCAAAATGCGGCATTACTGGGAGTCGCTAAATTATTTTATTATGAATAACAAACTAACTCAATTTTCGCACCCTTAAATTAAAGCAAATAGTTTATAGATGAGATAGTTATGCTACTATATTAGCCAACATTCGGTGCGGAAGTAATTGTCAGCCACAGCAACATTATAGAAAAGGATAAGTAACATGACAAAAGAAGAGCACAAGGACGTTAAAGCGTCGTTCGATAGCACCGATCTTGAAGAGCTGGTCACACGCGTGAAGCGTGTCCTCGACGTCCGAGACCGTAAACATGGATTCCCGCCGAAGACGTATATGAAATGCTTTGTTGGAAACGAGGCGGTCAAGAAGCTGCTGGACGAGGACATTGCCGGCGACGAAGAGGATGCCGTACGCATCGGCAATATGATGCTGAATGCCGGCGTGTTTCATCACGTTCAAGACGCACACCCGTTTGAGAACAAGTATTTATTCTACCGCTTCACGTCTGATGAGGACCACGGCACGGTGGCACGCAAACCTGATGACAGCGCCGTGAGCTGGGCGGATTTTGTTACGCCGGTCGCGCCAGCGGAAGCCCAAACCCTTACGCTACAACCGACAATCCCGGAGCGCGACCCGGATTTGGCATCGTTTCCACAGGTTGTTCTTGAGGCTTGCGGCATCTCACCGCTCGATGAGTACAACGCCAGGCTTCTCGACAGCGTGCATCCCAAAGGGTGGGTGGACCCAACACCCAAGTCCTCTTACAATCTGGTGGTGATCGGCGCCGGCGCCGGTGGCTTGGTGTCTGCAGCGGGGGCTGCGGGAGTTGGTGCCCGGGTGGCGCTCATCGAGTCGCATTTGCTTGGCGGTGACTGTCTCAATGTGGGCTGCGTGCCATCAAAAGCCCTGCTGCGGTGTGCCAAGGCCGCCGCGGCTGTGCGCAACGCACCAGCATTTGGCGTCAACATCGATGGCAACGTTACGGTCGACTTTGGCTTTGTGATGGAGCGCATGCGTCGCCTTCGAGCGAGCATTGCGCCGATCGACTCCGCCAGGCGCTACAGCGAACAACTCGGCGTGGATGTCTTCATCGGCAAGGGCACATTTACCGGCAAGAATAAAATCGAAGTTAACGGCAAGACGCTCACATTTGCCAAAGCGGTGATTGCGACAGGCGGCACGGCGGCCATTCCCAATATTCCGGGACTGCAGGAAGCGCCGTATCTCACAAATGCCACGATATTCAACTTGACGGAGCTGCCTTCACGTCTCGGCGTCATCGGGGCTGGCCCTATCGGACTTGAGCTGGCACAAGCGTTCCAGCGCTTCGGTTCGCAGGTTACAGTCTTTTCGCGCAGTGACAAGATCCTTCCCAAGGAGGATCCAGACGCGGCCAAAATCATTGAAAAATCGCTGCGCCAAGACGGCGTCACCTTCGCGTTTCATGCCAATTACAAGAGAGTGGAGAGCCGAATCGGAAAGCCTCAGGTGACGATTGTCCTGGAAGACGGCAGTGGCGAACGGTTGATAAAATTTGATGCACTGTTGGTCGCAACTGGGCGAAAGCCGGCGGTCAGAGGCCTCGGTCTCGAGTCTGCCGGCGTGTCATATGACGAGCGCATGGGAGTCACGATCAACGATAAAGCGCAAACGACCAACCCGGATGTTTACGCAGTGGGCGATGTGGCGAGCAAGTACCAGTTTACTCACACCGCGGATTTTATGGCACGACTGGTCATCCGCAACGCGCTGTTCTTTGGTCGGGATAAATTTTCCAGCTTACTCATTCCGTGGGCGACATACACAGATCCCGAAGTGGCACATGTAGGACTTTACGAAAATGACCTGCAAGAACGGAATATTGAATATGCGACATTCACGCGGGAATTCTCTGACATTGACCGCAGCATAGTTGACGGTGAAACAGAGGGTTATGTGAAGATTCACGTGAAGAAGGGAACGGACCGAATTCTAGGTGCCACGATTGTCGGAAGCCATGCCGGCGATATGATCAGCGAGATCACGGTGGCTATGCAGAGTGGGATGGGACTTGGTAAGCTGGCCAATGTTATTCATCCTTATCCCACTGCGGCTGATGCCATTCGTCAATGTGGCGACGCATATAACCGAGCGCGTCTGACACCGACCGTTAAAGGCATCTTCCACCGTCTCATGGCGTTCAAGCGTTGAATCAAGTGATGAGCAGTAGTAAAATTTTACGATCTTTTCGACTTTGTTTTTGATTAGAGATACATAAAAACATTTAATGAGGCAACAATGCTCGAAACTCGCACACAAAATACAGAATATATGCGCGATAACAGAATGGACCTGAAAAACGATCCGTTCCAGTTGACCCTATCCAGCCATGGACTAAAATTAACACGGGAAAAGACCCAAACGCTGCAAATCAATGTCGGGCTACTTTGTAATCAAAATTGTCAGCATTGTCATTTAAACGCAGGTCCAGGGAAAAAAGAGAATATGGACTCTGATACGCTGAATGAAATGGTGGCATATGCACGCCGAAGTAAGTTTGAGGTCATCGACATCACCGGTGGTGCTCCTGAACTGAACCCCATCATAGCGGAGATTGTTGCGAGGCTTTCCCCATTGGCGCCGAGAATAATGCTGCGTTCTAACCTTTCCGCATTGAACGATGGTAAAAGAGATGATCTGATATATCTACTGAAGGCAAATAACGTAGTGATCGTTGCCTCTTTTCCGTCATTAAATTTGGCCCAAGCCGAACGGCAACGTGGAGAGGGCATTTTTAAGGTCAGCATTGATGCAGTAAGAAGGCTGAATAAGCTCGGTTATGGTCAGAAAAATACAGGTCTGGAGCTTATTTTGGTGTCCAACCCGACCGGCGCTTTTCTCCCACCCTCACAGGCCCAGATGGAAAAACACTTTAAACAAATGCTTGAAAAAAAATGGGGCATTGTTTTCAACAATCTATACAATTTCGCAAATGTTCCTTTGGGTAGATTTCGGGAGTGGCTTGTCAGGACGGGGAATCTTGAGCGATACATGGAAAAGCTATCATCGAGTTTCAATCCATGCGCAGTTGAAGGAGTCATGTGCCGAACCCTTGTTTCTGTTTCGTGGAACGGGTATCTCTTTGATTGCGAT
>JAFCZV010000601.1 GCA_019314155.1 Deltaproteobacteria bacterium | reverse complement strand
CAGGGATTCAATCCGTCAAAGATTGCCGTTCACATATTCAATACGGCCAAAACGTTCAATCAATTTTACAATAAACATCATGTGCATCGTGCGGAAAATGAAACGCTGGTAACTGCCAGACTGGCCCTCATCAAAGCAACGGCCATTGTGTTAAAAAAGGGTTTGAATTTGTTGGGAATCGAGGTATTGGAGAACATGTAGGTTCCATTTAATCTCTGAACAACTTGCTGCCGAAATTCATAACTATCTCATTTTTCGCACGTGTTCAGGGGGTGCGCTTCCCCGGGGGAGACCGCGGCTCCCGCATGCTTTTTGCGGGAGAACGCGGAGGGGGCAGGAATGCCCCCGGTGCTAAGTCATTGAAATGACCAGACACATAGACGTCGGAGTGAAGCGGGGGAGCGCACCCCCTGAACACGTACTATTTCTCCATATAAAGGACCCGTTTTATGACATCCAGGATTCTAATAAAAATTGGCGGTCTGGCCTTTGAAGGTGAAAACGGATTTAAGGATCTTGCTCAGGCCATTAGATCTATACAACATGCTGAAATTATAATCGTGCATGGGGGAGGGGCTGAAATTTCTCAGGCGCTCAAAGATGCCGATCGTGAATCTGTTTTCATCGACGGCATTCGCATCACCCAAGCCGAAGATATTAAAATTGTCGAAAATGTACTGTCCGAAACCATCAATCGACGCATTTCCGGATGGCTAAGTGAAAACGGTGTACCCTGCAGCAGCATGTCAGGAAAAACCAAGCGGCTATTTATGGTCGAGCTGCTAAGACGCCAGGGCCATGACTTTGGATTTGTGGGGAAAATCAGACAAAGTTACAACGTCAATGCCGACAGTGCGGCGGCCGCTTTAGCCGCCGCCGCACGGTGTAGCGATCTCGTCTTCATAACAGATGTACCGGGTGTTTTAGTGGAAGAACGAATTTGTCGTTCCCTTACGGTTCAAAAAGCCAAAGCACTGATTGCGGACAGCACCATCAAAGGCGGAATGGTCGCCAAAATGGAATCTGCATTTGAGGCACTCGACAATAAAGTCCCTCGGGTTCATATTGTCCAGTGGCAGGGACCGGGCACACTTGAAAATATTATCACAGGAAATTTCACCACTGGAACAACCATTCATAAATAGTGTCCTGAACCTCAATTAATCCTTTGGCGGAATTGATTTGGCGGCACAAATCTGTTACGATCCAAAAATTCATGGTTTTCCGACTTACATGGGAATAGAAAATCCGAGACTCAAATTACCGCAGAAACATTAGATAGAACACTGCAAAAAAAGGAGGTGTTTTAATGAGTTGTGAAGGATGTATGACCCAAGAAGATGTTTTAAGACTTGTCAGAGAAAAGGATGTCAGCTTTATTCAGTTTTGGTTCACCGATGTCCTTGGGGTGCTGAAGAGCTTTGCAATCACTCAATCCGAGCTGGAGACCGGCATGAGTGAAGGTATGGGATTCGACGGATCTTCCATCGAAGGTTTTGCGCGCATCGAAGAGAGCGATATGGTTGCCATGCCGGATCCTACCACGTTTCAAATGCTGCCATGGCGTTCGGGTGAAAGGCCGGTGGCCCGGATGTTCTGCGACATCGTGAACCCGGACCAAACGCCCTATGAGGGAGACCCACGGTATGTGCTTAAACGGCTTTTGAAGAAAATAGAAAAAAAAGGATATACATTTTATGTGGGACCTGAACTGGAATATTTCTATTTCAAAAGCAACAAGAAGCCTGAAGGGCTTGATACCGGGGGATATTTTGACAGCCGGCCTCTGGATATGGCATCTGATTTGAGACGGAATACTATTTTTGCCCTGCAGGACATGGGGATAGAAGTGGAATACCAGGACATGGGGATAGAAGTGGAATACAGCCATCATGAAGTGGCACCGAGCCAGCATGAGATCGATCTTCGCTTTGACAATGCTTTGAGCATGTCTGATAAAACCATGACGTATCGAATCGTGGTCAAAGAAATTGCCAGCCAGCACGGTTGTTATGCCACATTCATGCCAAAACCCATCTTTGGCGAAAACGGCAGCGGCATGCATGTGCATCAATCTTTGTTTGCCGGAGACAAAAATCTCTTTTTTGATGGAAACGATCCATACCATTTGTCCAAAATGGCCAAGGGGTATATCGCCGGCATTATGAAACATGCCCGGGAGATCATTGCCGTCACCAATCAGTGGGTCAACTCCTACAAACGGCTGGTGCCCGGTTACGAGGCCCCTGTTTACATTTCCTGGGCCCGACGCAACCGTTCGGCCATGATTCGGGTTCCCATGTACAAGCCCGGAAAGGAAGTCGCCACCCGCATCGAGTTCCGGGCGCCGGATCCGGCCTGTAATCCCTATCTGGCTTTTTCGGTAATGCTGGCGGCCGGGCTAAAGGGGGTTGAAAATCAATATGAACTTCCTGACCCCATCGAAGAGGATATCTATGAAATGTCCGAAAAAGAGAAAAAGAAAAAGGGCATCATGACCCTTCCGGGGAATCTTTATGAAGCGATCCTTGAAGTTGAAAAATCAGAATTGGTGAAAGATGCCCTGGGTGAGCATGTTTTCAAAAAGTTTGTGGAAAACAAGAAGATCGAGTGGGATATGTATCGCAC
>JAFCZV010000253.1 GCA_019314155.1 Deltaproteobacteria bacterium | reverse complement strand
GAAAAGAACGCCCTTCAGCTTTTCAACTCTATTGTCGGTGGATTCCTCCAGATCAGCTTCATAAAAGAATTTAGCGTCTGCAAGACGGGCTCTGAGCACCCATTCATGTCCGGTGGCCACCAGATTCATATCCCTGGTTCTCGTGTTGTTCATCGCAATAAAACAGGGCATCAGTTTACCTTTCTTATCGATTACGGCGAAATATTTCTGATGCTCACGCATGGCTGTAATAAGAACTTCACGGGGGACATCAAGGAAGTTCTTGTCAAAATTACCCGCCGTCGCTATCGGGTATTCAACCAGGTTCTTCACAATGTCCACCAGTTCATTATCCGGCAGCACCGCGCCGCCGGCTTTCTTGGAAGCCTTCTCGACCTCTTTTTCAACCCGTTTTCTTCGTTCCGCAAGATCTACAATCACTTTTACGGAACGCAGAGTCTTGATGTAGTCTTTGGGGTGCGAAATCTTGACCTTTTTAGGGTGCATAAAATAATGTCCGAAAGTATATCTTCCGCTTTTGGTGGCCCCAAGGGTAAACGGTATGATTTTGTCTCCCAAAAGCGCCACGATGGAATGTATGGGTCTGGCAAATTGAATATCAAGCTCGGCCCATTTCATGGTCTTGGGGAATGGTGTGGACAGAATCACTTCCGGAAGGATACGCTTCAGCAGCGTCCGGGTTGTAAGTCCGCGTTCTTTGACCTTAGCGCATACATAGCGGCCCTTGTCCGTATCCTTCACCTTTAAGGCATTTACCGACACACCGACCTTTTCGGCAAATTTCTTTGCGGCCACCGTGGGTTTGCCTGTCTTGTCAAATCCGATTTTTTCTGGAGGTCCCGTAACTTCCGAGGTCAGGGGTGTCTGTTTGTTCGCGACTTTTTCAACCTCAACCGAAAGGCGTCTTGGTGTTGCAAAAACCTTGGCACGTCCGTGTTCAATACGGGCATCGGTCATTTTTTTCAGCAGGGTCGCTGACATGCTATCCAGTGCAGGCCCGATGTAACCTGCCGGTATCTCCTCTGTCCCTATCTCAAGCAATAACGTTTCCATTTCCACTCCTGTTTTCATTTTATCAGATACTGAATTCATGCATCATCCACTGAATTCCGCACCATTTTATTAACGGGACTGCCTATGATATCATTTTTCTTTTTTCAACAGCGGATATCCCATCTCTTCTCTCTGTTTCACATATCCCTCTGCACAGGCTCTTGCAAGATTTCTTATGCGTCCGATATAACTCGTCCTTTCCATAACGCTGATGGCACCGCGAGCATCCAGGAGATTAAAATTATGCGAGCATTTCAACGTATATTCATACGCGGGAAGAACCCATCCGTCTTTAATTAACTTCCCTGCTTCAGCCTCATATTTATTGAACAGGTCAAGCAGCATACCGACATCGGACTTTTCAAAATTGTAGGTTGACTGTTCCACTTCCTGCTGATGATGCACATCCCCATAGGTTACATCATCGTTCCATTTTAAATTATACACGTTGTCGACGCCTTGCAGATACATGGTAATACGCTCCAGTCCGTACGTCAGTTCCACGGAGATGGGGAAAAGCTCGACACTGCCGGCCAGTTGAAAATAGGTAAACTGCGTGATTTCCATTCCATCCAGCCAGACCTCCCATCCGAGACCGGACGCCCCGAGCGTGGGAGACTCCCAGTCATCCTCAACAAACCGTATGTCATGTTCAAGAGGATCAACACCGAGCACCTTAAGGCTGTCCAGATACTGTTTCTGAACATCATAGGGAGAAGGTTTAAGTATTACCTGATACTGATAGTAATGCTGTAACCGGTTCGGGTTTTCACCGTAGCGACCATCAGTGGGGCGCCTGGAAGGCTGAACGTAAGCAACATTCCAGGGCTCGGGGCCTAGGGCTTTCAGGAGAGTGGTCGGATGAAATGTTCCGGCACCTACTTCAATGTCATAAGGTTGAGCCACCACACATCCTTTTTTCGCCCAGAATTTCTCCAGCGACATGATTACATCCTGAAAATTCATTTTTCTTTCCTCTCTTCCATTTAAAGATAATAAATAACGATCAATCCAATTTTATGAGACATGGAGCCAAAAGTATTCAGGTGATCGGGTTTTTCGTCGAATCACAGCCTGAGAGTTTTCTCTCAATGGGGATAAATATACGTGTGCCGAAAAATCAGCACATCTATAAAAGCCCTTTTGAATCGATCTTTGCATCAAGCAGGCAGGCGCCTTTTCTTGTTTTAAGAATACTTTCCCATGTACCTTTTAATTTGTCAACATCCTCAACCGGACCCAGCGCCCATATGCATCCGCCGCCGCCAGCCCCTGTAAATCTAGCACCACAGCCGTTTTCCAAGGCGGATTCAACAAGTGCCGTGCCGATCTCATCCAGCACCTCCGGTGTCATCTGCTTCCTGACGGCGGTCTCCTGATTCATCAAGTTACATGCATCTTTGATATTACGCTCCATCAGAGCCTTGGCGAACTTTTGGGTATATACTATAATTTCCGTCCAAAGTCCACGATACTTTCCTGAAAGAAACTGCCGAACCCATTTTCGATTAACGTCCTTCGATTCATGCGGAACACCGCAGTAGCCCAGCAAGAGGTGTTGTTCAAATTCTCGCAAGTGCTGTTTCCTGATAATGGTTTTTTTCCTGAAAAACGGATCTTGATCGTTTACCGGCCAGTACCATATGTTGGCGCCGCCATAGGCAGCGGCCAACTGATCCTGAAGGCCGCACGGCACGCCCGCTACACTCGCTTCAAGTTTCTGCGCAAGTAAAGCGATATTCTTTCTGGACGGGAGACCTTGCCCCATCTCCCCCAAAACCTTTGAAAATGCCTTAATAAGCGCCACCGCAGCCGCGGAAGATCCCCCTAAACCACTGCGTGGCGGCGATGATGATTCAATATGGATATGAACACCTGAAGCTCTGAAATAGACTCCGATGGCAAACATAAGTCCAAGTGGATGATCAAAGGGCGCTTGGTCAAGGGGATATTCAGCACTTTTAAACCCCTTTGAAGAAATTTTTATTTGACCGGCATCATAGGGTTGAAGTTTTACACGTGTCCTTAAGTCCAAAGCAATGTTAACGGTACACGGAGAAAGATGGCGAAGGGGATAATAAAAGGTGCTGATATCCAGGGTGCCGCCCATGTCGATTCTGCACGGTGCCGAGGCCTCAGCAGGAGATTTTATCAATGCCTTTCTGATGGATTCAGTCATGTCATTAAACCGGCACGCCTTCGTTTTTGCATCCGGCATCCTATCATTGTCTAATCTGTCGTAAAAATTTTAAACTCCGGGGTTCTTTTCCCAAATGATACGGTACAAACGCCTCCAGGAACTCCAGTCCTTCCTTCAAAGCCCGAGAAGTAAATCTGATCCGTGCCGCCGTGTTTAAATCCCCTCTTTCGATCCACAAAAGCTGTTTGATGGTCCCTTTTGAAAAAAGAATTTTCCCCGAAATTCCGGAAACACATCGGTCACATGCGATGCCTCCCTTTACAAGGTTAAAGCGCACTCTGGAATTCTGCATCTTCTCCATTTCAATCCCACAGACACTGCAGCGCCTTAAATTAGGAACAAGGCCGGCGATTCTCATAAACCGCATCTGGAACAGGATGGAGAGTGCCGCTTCGGATGTCCGAGCGATATGGAGTTCTCTAAGAACGTATTGAAGCAGTTGGTATAGCCGGGCTTGCTGTTGGCCGGGTTCCATCCATTCGTTGAGCAGTTCAGCCCAATAACTGGCATAGGCGGTCTTTACTATGCTGGATCTAATATTAGAAAAAGGATGTGTCAACGTTGCTTCCTGTAAAATCGGAAGTCCCTTTTTCCGCCCCGTACCGCATACAATGTTTAATTCAGAAAAAAATTCCAGGACACCTGCAAATCGTTTCGTGCTTTTTTTTGCAGATTTTGCAATCGCCGAGAT
>JAFCZV010000252.1 GCA_019314155.1 Deltaproteobacteria bacterium | reverse complement strand
GGTTGCATTTTTCGATTTCTACTGCCTGCTTTCCCGCAGGAACTTTTTTGGAAGAAAATGCCAGCTGGGACGCAAAAGAACCGGTTGCAAAAAGGAGACAGAGGGCCAGTATAATCAAGCGAACGGTTTTCATTTGGTTACCTAAATTTACTTGCTGAGCAATTTGGCGTCACGCCGCGGGTTAACACGGGACCCGGGTTGGGGGGAGGGAGATCAGGTTATGGTCTTGGGTGAGATGCTGGTGCGTCTGATGGCTGATTAAAATATCGGTATCGAATTTTTTACACAAGTCAGCCACCCGAGATGCCACGTTGACGGTGTCACCCACCAGACAGTATGTCTGACGTTCCGTCGATCCGACGACACCGGCCAGGGCCGGGCCGGAGTGAATGCCGATGCCGTGGCGAAACGGGAATTGTTCAGGACCTTGAAACCTGGCGTTCAGTTCCGTCAAGGCCCGGCGCATTTTCAAAGCGGCCTGAACAGCCTTGTCCGGATGATGATCATCCTGAAAGGGAGCGCCAAAGACGGCCTCTATCTCATCACCCACGTACTGGAGAACCACCCCGTCGAACCGGTGAATTATATCGGTCATGGACGAATAGTACTCATTGATCCGGGCGAAAACCACCTGGGGGTGATTCTGTTCGGCAAAACTGGTGAAGTTGCGCAGGTCCGAAAAAAGCAAGGTCACATTTATCATCTCGCCGTCCATCTTAATCCGGTCGCTCAAGATCAGTTCGGCCACCGAAGGGTGAACATGTCGTCCGAAGGCATCCTCAACCTTCTGGCGCATCATCTTCAAGGTCAAGTGGGTTTTGACCCGTGCCTGAATAATGGGGGGACTGAAAGGTTTGGTGATGTAATCCACGGCCCCTATCTCCAACCCTTTAGTTTCGTCCGATTCATCGGATTTGGCTGTAACGAAGATGATGGGAATGTCCCGGGTTTGGGGATCGGCTTTGAGTCGGCGGCAGACCTCGTACCCGTCCATGTCCGGCATCATAACATCCAATAGAATTAGATCCGGACGGCGCGTCTTGATATCTTCCAGGGCCGATTCACCATCCATGGCCACACTGACCTTATAATCGTCCGCCAGTGTTTCCACCAGAATGTCGATATTGGCTTCAGTATCGTCCACAACCATTATCCGCATGTTGGAAAATTCAGACATATCCCGATTCCTAACGTTCTAGTTTTTCGATGATTTGCGATATCAATTCCTGGGCGTTTTTAAATTTATACTTTGCGATGGATCGGTTCAGATCGGCAACCATCTGAACATAGGCGTGAGGCCAGGTATATCCGATGATTTTTTTCATTATTTCTTTGCACGGTTTTGCCTCTCGATCCAAAACATGGGGTTTCAGCTTTAATAACAATTGCAGAAGAACCCCTGTCTCGGCCACAGGGCCCTTTGATGTTTTTTCTTCTTTTTCAGAATCGCTTTCAACAACATGGCCTATGGAATCCAAAACAATCATCAGCGCCGTGTTGAATCGATCGATTAGATGTTCCATTACACCGTCGTCTTTCTGATCTGCCCCGGTCTCCAAATCAGAGGCTGTTCGCTCCAGGTCGACAGCCCCGATGCTACCGGAAACGCCTTTGATGGTATGAACGAGATGTCTGAACCGTTGAGAATCGTCGTTATCCACGGCATCCTTAATCCTAGAGGTTGCATCAGCATAATCTTGAAGAAACCTGGCCAAAAGGTCTTTGTAAAGAACCCTGTTGCCACCGGCCCGGGCCAGGCCCTTCTTAACCTCAATTCCAGGCATATCTTTAAAGGGGCGGACATCTTTTTCTGCAATCTTCTGCTTCCTTTTGGTAATGATGTCGTCTGAGACGGGTCGTTCACCGGGTTTGATCCAGATCAACAATGTCGAAAAAAGCTCTTTAGGGTTAATCGGTTTCGTAACGTGGTAATTCATTCCGGCCTCGAGGCTCTTTTCCTTGTCACCGGTCATGGCATGGGCGGTCATGGCGATAATCGGAAGTTCCCTGAATCGCGGGTCTCTCCGGATCTCCCGGGTGGATTGGTAACCGTCCATGACCGGCATCTGGACGTCCATGAGCACGGCGTCAAATTTCTTTTCCCGAACCAGGCTAACCGCTTCGCGACCGTCGTTGGCGATGGTCACCACCAACCCTGCTTCTTCGAGAATTTCTTGGGCCACCAACTGGTTGATGACATTGTCTTCGACCAAAAGAATCTGAGCGCCCTGAATCGATTTTAGCTTCTGGATCATTTTATCCTCAGGCGCCGGGGGTCTGATCAGTGTAAGGGTGTCACGGCGAAACGTCTGCATGATGGTGTCGAAAAGGGTTGAAGGGTTGAACGGTTTGATCAGAAAACCTTCCAAACCGACCTGATCAGCCTGACGAACGATCTCCTCCCGTCCATATGCGGTGATCATGATAATGGTCGGGATTTTAGACAGACCAGGATGATTCTTGATCCGCTTCGAAGTCTCGATGCCGTTCATGCCCGGCATTTTCCAATCCATTAGCACCAGCTCATAGGGATGGTCTTCAGCGGTGTTCTCCAATTCCTTCAATCCGTCTTCCCCACTGGCAGCCGGCGTGACGTCAAAGCTGAAAGACTCGAGCATCCCCTTCAGGACATTCCGTGAGGTGGCGTTGTCGTCCACCACCAGAACTCTCAGGCCCTTGAGATCGGGCGGGAGTTCTATCGGTTTTATGTCCGTTTTTTCGCTTTTCCCAAAGATGGCAGTGAAAAAAAAGCTGCTTCCCTGACCCATCTTACTCTCGATCCAGATTTTTCCACCCATCATCTCAACCAGTCTTTTGCTGATCACCAGCCCCAAGCCGGTTCCACCGTATTTGCGGGTCGTGGACGTATCCGCTTGAGTGAAGGGCTGAAAGAGTGTGTCGATCTGCTCGCTACTCATCCCGATGCCGGTATCCCGTACCGAGAACTGCAAGGCAACCTGGGTGTCCGACTGCTCCAGCAGTTCGGTGGACAGGACGATTTCGCCCTGTTCGGTGAACTTGATGGCGTTGTCGCAAAGGTTGATAAGCACCTGTCCCAGTCTGAGAGAATCCCCCAGCAGAAAAGGGGGCACCCGGGAGTCGAGATCTAGAATCACCTCCAGATGTTCTTTTTCCTGGGTTTTGACGATAATAATGTTGGCGATGTTATCCAGGGTTTCGGCCAGAAAAAATTCCACCCGTTCTATGTCAAGTTTTCCGGATTCTATTTTGGAAAAATCCAGGATATCGTTGATGACGCCCAAAAGGGATTTGGCGGAAACCTCGATCCTTTTCAAGTAATCGTATTGTTTTGGGGTGAGATCGGTCTTTAAGGCTAAATACGTCATCCCGATAATCGCGTTCATCGGAGTTCTGATTTCGTGACTCATGTTGGCCAGAAAATCGCTTTTGGCCTGAGTAGCGGCTTCGGCAGCTTCTTTGGCGATTCTAAGCTGACTTGCCTGTTTCTTTTCGGTGATATCCTCCAGAATACCTTCGTAATGAAGGATGGTGTTGTTTTCATCACGAACCACATGAACGTTCATGGACACATCGATAATCTTACCGTTTTTTCGATAAAATTGGGTTTCAAACCCCTGAACGGATCCGGTGCGTTCCAATAATTGTTGCAGCGTTGTTCCGTCATCCGGATTTACGTAAACCTGCGATCGTATATCGGTGATGCTTTCGATAACCCCTTCTGAAGAAGCATACCCCATTATTTGGACAAAAGCGGGATTGAAGGTCAAAAAACGGCCTTTTTCATCGGCTGTGGACTGGTAGATACCCACCGTCGCTTTTTCAAAAATACTGCGGTACTTCTCTTCGGCCTTTTTTATTTCCTCCTGATTTTCATAAAGCTCAACGGACATTTCATTGAAAGCTGCGCCCATCTTTCCGATTTGATCGCTAAAAGGCAAAGCAACTGTTTCTCCCAAATGACCTTTTTGAACTTTGTTAATGGCATTGAGGGTCATGAAAATAATAACGGACAGGCGGGTTTCTTTATTTAACGCCTCAAAATCATAATAGATTTTTATAATAGCGATTTTTTGGCCGATGACGTCGATTCCCCGGGAATAGATTCCCAAAGATCTTCCTTGATAGGATTCGGTGACAAATGAATCGGTGATGCGCGAGGGTTTTCTCTTTACGTCATTTAAATTTTCCGACAATGCCTGGTCGGTGGCCAAAAACAGGTCGCCTTTCGGCGTATAAATACTTATGGCGACAATTCCCTCTACTTTCAAAATATCGTCGAGGGTTAATTTCAAAGCTCTCTTTTGGCCGGCGAAGATCTCGTTGGCCAGATCCTCGTATTTCTGGTGAAATATGGTATCGAGGAGCAACTCGACCTTTTTCTTATGGGAGTCACGCCGGCTGATTTCAAAGGGATAGAGAATGGCTCCGAAAATAATCGCGATAACCAGGCATGTGATAAAAATCGCTATATTGATTTTGAAACCAAGGCTTCTGTTTTTCATCTTTGAAACCTATTCAAGTCAGTTCGCTTCGCCCCGCCTGCCATTGCAAGGCACGAGCGGGCAGGTCACAATTGGAATGATATTGTTCCTTCAACCCAACGTTCCACTATTCCAACATTCCATGGAAGCGGCACAAACCAGGAGCTACTAAAAGATTTTTAATTACACCTAATTGTAGAATT
>JAFCZV010000600.1 GCA_019314155.1 Deltaproteobacteria bacterium | reverse complement strand
CATTTTGGACGTTCAGATGCCGGGGATGGATGGCATCGAGGCATTAGGGGTGATAAAGAAACTGAAACCGTTGACGGAAGTTTTGATGCTGACCGGGCACGGAACCATTGAAACTGCCATTGAAGGCATGAAGATCGGGGCATATGATTTCCTGATAAAGCCATGCAAGATGGACGTTCTGTTGGAGAAGATCAACGGGGCATACGAACGAAAATCAGAACATGAAGAACGGATTCGAAAAGCGATGGTGGACAAACTGTCGACCTCGCCCATGAGCGTTCTGGAAAAATGATCCAGCAATGGTTTTAAAAAGATATAACAGCAATAAGTGATGCTCGTTTAGGAGGAAAATAACATGATGAAACCAATAGTTTTACTGGTAGACGACGAGGCCCCTTTTGTGGAAACAATGACAAAACGTCTTTCAAAAAGGGATCTCAAAATCATCACAGCCTTTAGCGGCGAAGAAGCCCTTGAAAGCTGTTCGGGGTTCAAGAAGATCCCATGCAGATTATAACAACCCATAAAGGCACAGACTTTGACGCCGTGGCCTCCGTTCTGGCAGCAAAAATGCTGTACCCTGAGGCGGTTGCGGTGCTGCCTAGGAGCCTAAACCCGAATGTCAAAGCATTTTTATCAATCCATAAAGACATCTTTGACATTTTTTTTCCTGATGAAATTGAACTTGACGACGTGACGCGCCTTATCATTGTTGATACAAACCGGTGGAACCGCCTTGATCAAATGGAAAGGCTGAGGAAAAAGAAAAACCTTGAAATTATACTGTGGGATCATCATACAATTGAAGGAGATATTGATGCGACCTGGAAATGCGAAGATAAGGTCGGGGCCAACATTACATACGGGCAACTTGACATTTCCCTCTACCAAAGCCGAAGATGCCCTTACTGTATCATACCTTTTACAGCAAGGGGCGGATTTAAGTGTTCTCAATTCATTTTTACGTCCGGCCTATGGTGAAAGCCAGAAAAATGTTTTGACTGAGATGTTACAATCAGCCAAAAGAAACCGGTTCGGCGGTTATCAGATCAGCATCAACAAACTGGATATAAACGGATATGTAAACAACCTTTCCGTGGTGGTCGGAATGTACAGGGAGATTTTAAACGTGGATGCAGCGTTTTGTATCTATGATGACAAAAAACGGGGAAATATCATTGTCATCGGCCGCAGCGGGACAGACGGACTCGACGTGGGGCTCATCATGCGCGCTTTGGGCGGAGGCGGCCATCCGGCTGCCGGTTCCGCCTTGTTAAAATCAGCCTCTCCCGAAGCAGTGGAACACATGATTGTTGAACTGATCAGCGGAAACAAAAAGCCTTTTGTTCAGGTAAACGACTTGATGTCCTATCCCGTAGTGGCGGTATCTTCTGGAACCCGCATGAATAAGGTTTACGCTATTTTGAAAGAAAAGGGGCACATGGGGATTCCGGTGCTGGAAAATGGGCGTCTGGCGGGCATCATTTCACGACGGGATTTTAGAAAAGTAAGGAAAAGATCCGGCTTAAAAGCACCGGTCAAAGCATTCATGAACACAAACGTGGTAACAATAGCGCCGACTGAAAGCCCGGAACAGGCAGCCCGTCTGATGGTAAAATATGACATCGGCCGCCTGCCGGTTGTGGAAAGCGGCCGTGTTATCGGCATCATTACCAGATCGGACACCTTGCGCTTTTTTTATAATCTACTGCCGGATTGAGAAAAACCGGCTCCAATTGAGCCGCAGGGCGGGGAAAAATGAAGTCCGGCAGGCAACCGGCACAAACACAAGCATCGACTGGCTATTTTATTTGTTTGGATAAGAAAAAAGATGCCGCCATGATCCGTGATTGGGATTTTTTTAATTGGCTAACATATTTATTGGAAATCAGAAGGGGGGAAAATAATGGTGATTATTATCGATAATAAAATAGGAGATATTGAAGAGAAGTTAAAATATATGCCAATACAAGCCAATGGATCTGAAATGCGTGGGGAACCTGAAGTTGCCGGACAGACGGTTTATGTGCCAATTTATTCGAATATTTACGCTCAGGATGGAAAACCTTTTCATTTTGAAGCTTCTCTAAGCATCCGTAATTTAGACCCTGACAAAGAGATCACAATCAATTCTATTCGATATTTCGATACAAGTGGAAAGGAAATTAAAAATTATCTTGAAGAACCCTTACGACTAAAACTACCTGCAACCGCTGAGTTTATAGTGGAGCAGAAAAAAATTGTGGGGCGCTCTGGAGGAAAATTTATTGTAGAATGGGTGTCAGATACCAAAGTTAATAAACCTCTCATCGAAGCTGTGATGATAGACATCTTCCATGACCTATATCCGGCTGGCATGGACTGAATATCAAGACCCCATTTCTTATAGAGGTGGGGTTTTGTTTTTGCATTAAATTAACGAGGAAAATAAATGGAAATAGTTTATGTAGCTGATTCCAATCACGCAACTATAACCTGCCCCAAATGCGGATTGAAAAAAAATACAGATGTAACGAATTTCAAGGATACTCATAAAAGCCTGAAGGCTAAATGCCGATGTGGCGAAGTTTTTCGGGTCGACCTGGAGTTTCGAAAGTATTACCGTAAGAAAGTTCGGC
>JAFCZV010000251.1 GCA_019314155.1 Deltaproteobacteria bacterium | reverse complement strand
ATTTGTCCCTAAAAGCCTTCAACCTTCAGTCTATCCACCTGAGTAGTTACTTATTATGCAGATTGACAATGTTGTGGGATTCTGTCAAATAAAATTAAAAACTAAATCTTAAAACGTGATAGATTGAGATTTTTTTTAAATTCGTCAGAACGATAAAGGATAAATAAAAATGAGCAATATCATGTGCTCTGGTTTTAAAGCTGCCGGCGTCGCCGCAGGTCTCAAGAAGAAAGGCAAAAAGGATCTCGGTCTCATGGTTTCACAGGTTCCGGCAACTGTTGCCGGGGTGTTTACCAAAAATCAGGTGAAGGCGGCACCGGTGATTCTTGACCGCCGGCGGATAAAAACGGGCGTCTGTCAGGCCATTATTGTCAACAGCGGCAACGCCAACTGTTGTACCGGTGAGCAGGGAATCCGTGATGCCGAAACCATGGCAAGTTTGACAGCATCTGAACTCGGAATTTCAGAGGACCTTGTGCTTGTGGCTTCAACAGGTGTTATTGGAGAATCGCTGCCCATTGAAAAAATCGATGCCGCCATACCCACCATGGTCAAGTCACTTCAATCTGGAGGAATTCCGGATCTGGCCAGATCGATAATGACCACCGATACGGTACCCAAAATGGTTTCGGCACACGGGGTTGTGGACGGAAAAACGTTTACCGTTACCGGTGTTGCCAAAGGCGCAGGAATGATCCGGCCGGATATGGCGACCATGCTATGTTTTGTCTGTACAGACGTCAAAGCCTCTTCGGATATTTTAAAAGAGATTTTGATGAAAGCGGTAAACCGGTCTTTTAACCGAATCACTATTGATGGGGATACCAGTACCAATGATACGGTGCTGATCATGGCCAACGGTCTGTCGGGCGCTGTTATCCAAAGCCCGGTCCAAAAAGATATTTTTCAGAAGATTTTAGATGAAATCTTTTTGGATTTGGCCAAACAGCTGGTCAGAGACGGTGAGGGCGTGACAAAGCTGGTGGAAATAATGGTTCGGAATGCCGTATCGGATTCCGACGCCCAAAAAATTGCCGATACGGTTGCCCATTCTCCCCTTGTAAAGACGGCATTTTTCGGCGAGGATGCCAATTGGGGGCGGATTGCAGGTGCTGTGGGCCGGGCCGGTGTACAAATAGATCCAGATAAGATCGATGTCTATTTTGGTGATGTTCAAATGGTGAAATCCGGTATGGGGCAAGGAAAAACAGTCGAGGCCGAAGCCACAAAGGTTCTTAAGCGGCCGGAATTTACCGTAACCATTGATTTGAATTCGGGTAGCGGTTCCGGTTCAATATTGACGTGCGATTTTTCCGTAGATTATGTCAGGATTAATGCGGATTATAGATCCTGACCCGAATATTTCATGAAAAAATCCCGTAAGTGTTCACGGGGCGTGCTTCCCCGCTTCACTCCGGTGTCTACGTGTCCGGTCATTTCAATACTTACAAAACCCCTCATTGATGAATTGGGAGTCGTCTTCATGTCTTTAATGCGTTTGCAAAAATTTCTTTCAGAAGCCGGAATCTGCTCGAGAAGAAAGGGAGAGACGTATATCCAGGCAGGGCTTGTCCGTGTAAACGACACGGTTGTTACGGAGCTCGGCACAAAAATTGACCCGGAGAAAGATCGTATAGAATTCAAGGGCGGGGCGGTGACGCTAAAAAATGATTTGGTATATATAGTACTCAACAAGCCGAGAGGATATGTTACAAGCTGCAGCCAGCCCGGAGACAAGATAGTGATGGACCTTATAAAATTTCCTCAGCGAATTTATCCAATAGGCCGGCTCGACAAGGACTCCACCGGACTTTTAATTCTGACCAATGACGGAAGTCTTCATCACCGGCTATCGCATCCTTCCTTTGATCACGAGAAGGAATATGATGTAACTGTGTCAAAGCCCATAACCGATGGTGCGCTTAACAATATTTCAAAAGGTGTACCGATGATGGGAACAAAAACAAGACCTGCAGAGATTAATAGAATCTCTCCCAGACGTTTTCGCATCGTGCTCAAGGAAGGAAAGAACAGACAGATTAGACGAATGGTTCGAAAAGTGGGAAACCACGTTACGAGATTAGAACGGATACGGGTTTCGAATATAGAACTGAGAAGGCTTGCCGTGGGGCACTGGCGTTATTTGACGAGAAAAGAAAAAAAAGGCTTATAACCTTAATATTTCTGGAAAAATATCTGTTGACATCGACGTCCCAATAGGCTAAAAACAAAAGACTTCAAAGTGGATGCCAAATTACTTCCCAATCATCCCTAAAAAAAGGACACGTCATGATTAGATTTGGGTCGACGGCCCGGGAGATGAAAAGTATGTCCAGCAAGGACATTTTTTCATCGCGATTGAAACTTCTTATCATCATGGCCAAGGCGTATTTAAAAGACTGTCCTATCGGGAAATATCGAAAGCAATCCATCATAGAAAATGCCCGCTTTGTTTTTTATCAATCTCTGAAACTGTCCAGTGAAATTACCACTTTTAAACACGATGATTATAGGACACAATCCGGGACGGCCTCCACGGGTGATATGCACGAAGAGTATATCTTCCATCAGAGAACCCAGCTGCTTGCGGTGATGGCTGAAGCCTTGGCTGAAGGCCGTCTGAAGGGGCAGTTCAGAAAAAAGGCCCTTCAAGACAATTTGGACAAAATCTGTGAAACGCTGATATTCAACTTCCACATCAAAGACGTGCACTTCCTAAAAGTAGCGTGAGCCAGGTCAGCATCCCAAATGTAAAAATAGCGGTGATTGATGATGATTTGCTGGTCCGAGATTTCATCGTCACTGTTTTAATGTATTGTGTTAACAGGGATGTTCTTAGTTTCGACAGCGGTCAGGCTGCTTGGCAATACATCAAGGATCACGGAAGTCCTGACATTATTATTTCCGGAATCGATATCCCCGGTTTGAGCGGCTTTCAACTCCTTTCCAAATTCAAAAAAAAATATCCGGAGAAAAAATGCCTTCTGATGTCCGCCGATCCTGCCCATGAGCAATCGGCCAGAGACTCCGGGGCAGATGCTTTTCTTGCTAAACCCGTGAGTGTAAATGACCTCTTTAAGGTTGTGGAAACCTTTGTTGTGTGAAGTTAATGAAGCTGTCTCAAAAATAGTCGATCGCGCTCAAGGGTGAGGTCTCGAGATGGCTTATAATAATTTCATCCGCTCTTGACCGGTGTAATGACAATGCTTACCCGTCTGTTCATGGCGTCGTCTGAAGAGATGGGCTGTGATTTTCCGTAGCCCACGGTCTGAATTCTTGCCGGATCGACCCCCCTTTGTACCAATGCATTCTTGACCGACATCGCCCGTTTTTCAGACAGTGTCTGATTGTAAGCTTCAGAACCCTTTGAATCGGTATGTCCCTCCACTCGGATGGTTGTCTGCGGATATTTGTTGAGTATGCCGGCAACTCTTTCCATCTCGGTGTATGCACCGGGTTCAAGCGTTGAAGAGTCAAAGGCAAAAAAGGATTCAGACTTAAACGTCGCGGTCAAAACATCCTGTGTTCTCTGGATACTGACGGCGTCATTTTGAGCCATGGCATCCCTCAGCTCTTGCTCCTGTCTGTCCATGTACGCACCGATTTGATGACCGGCGAGCCCACCCACAGCAGCTCCGATTCCAGCCCCGACCAGTGTCGCTGTTGTATTTCTTCCAATGGCTTGACCAAGAAGCGCACCAGCGGCAGCGCCGACTAAAACACCTGTTTTTGCGCCTTTTTCTTTGTTGGTCGTCCCTGCACAGGAAAAAATAAATGCAAGAAGTGTCAGACATATAATTATGGATATTGTTTTTTTCATGATAAAGCTCCTTAACTTGTTGGTGATTATCTACATCCTATTTTTTGTATGTAATTTGTAACTACTCAGGTATTTAGGTTGAAGACTGAAGGCTGAAGTATATCAATCATCTCGCAACGCTCGAATTAAACCATTCAAGACCTTCTCTGTTTCGACAATCGTTGCTTCAAG
>JAFCZV010000250.1 GCA_019314155.1 Deltaproteobacteria bacterium | reverse complement strand
GGCGTCTGCCAGTCGAGTCTGAAGTGAACTCCCTCTTTTTGTGTATCTGTTGTGATTACCGGGTGGTTTATCGGCATAAGAAGACAGGCATCATCGCCGGGCGGAATTCGAAGATATGAATCAGCCGGTATTTTTTTAATAAGCTTTTTGATCAGTGCGAATTCATTATTCCACGGCGAAGCAACCGCAGAAGGGGGCTTGCATCCGCAAGCCGATGCGACCTGTAAAGCGTTTTGTAAAGGATCCTTAGCCCGGGTAACAACACTGATTACTGCGACGCCTGAAGCACCCTGTTCGAAACAGGATGCTGCGGTTGTCTGGTTAATACCGCCGATGGCGACCACAGGAACCGGGGATGCCTTTACAACGGCTTTTAGTCCGGAAAGCCCGATAGCCTTTTTTGCATCGATTTTTGTCTGGGTGGAGAAAACAGGGCCTGCTCCGATGTAGTCACAAAATGACAGATCTGAAGCGTTCAGCTCATCAAGACTGGATACCGACTTGCCGATAATGGCCTGAGGACCTAAAATGCGTTTTGCCAGAGCAGGATCTTCATCGTCCTGACCGAGGTGGACGCCATCGGCCATAACCGTCTTGGCAAGCAGGATGTCGTCATTGATGATAAAAGGGATGGCGTTACATTTGCAGATATTTTTTATGACGGCAACTTCTTCGAAAAACCGTGAAGAAAAAGATTTGTTTCGGTATTGGACAATGGTCGCTCCGGCTTTTATGGCAATCTGTACCTGCTTTTCCGGAGAAAAACCGGTTACATTTTCATCTGTAATGAAATAGAAACGCAGTGCGTTTTTTAATTGATTAATGGGCATCTATGTTATAGTCCACAAAGTTGGTTGAAAATTTATTTAATTGTTAAAAACCTGGTCCTCTGGCCTTGCCTGTCCCGCATTGCGGGAGATTCTTTACATGTAAATTACCACAAATCAAGCTGGTTGCAAACCTTTTTACTCAATATCAGGGATCGGGATGTTTTCTTTGTTGAACCGCTCCTTGGATAATGCTTTTATAAACGATGCCGGAATTTTCCATCGATAAAAATATTATGTGTACAGGACTAAATCTATACGCGCGCAAACAGGATGTATCGATTGACATTGATCTTGTTGGCGGTATGATCGCAAAAACACAAAGAAAAAGCGGTGAAATACCCTGGTGCGAAGATGAAAAAACAGACCCGTGGGATCATGTTGAGGCTGCAATGGGGCTCAGCATCGGCGGGTTTTTAAAAGAGGCACAGGAGGCCTATAGATGGTTGGCCCGAATACAGCTTGAGGATGGAAGCTGGTATGCCTCGTACATGAATGGCATTCCTAAGGATAAGACCCGGGATACGAACCTGTCGTCCTACATTGCTGTGGGTGTTTTTCACTACTATCTTATAACCTCTGATTTAACCTTTCTTGAAGAGATGTGGCCCACCATAAAATCGGCCATAAACTTCGCTCTCGACATGCAGGCTCCCGGCGGTGAGATCTGCTGGGCGATAAGCCCGGCAGGGCGCGTCGATCCAAAGGCGCTTTTGACCGGATCCAGCTCTGTCTACATGAGCATCAAATGTGCTCTGGCTGTTGCAGAACAACTCGGGTATACGATGCCGGAATGGATTGAAGGATTATCAAGGTTAAAATATGCGATTCAGTATAAACCCGATCATTTTGACAGATCCAAATCCAATTATTCAATGGACTGGTTCTATCCGATACTCTCGGGCGTCATCACCGGCCACAGGGCGCAGCAGAGAATCGAAAAGCTCTGGGAAAAATTTGTGATCACCGGTCAAGGCGTTCGATGTATATCCAACCGGCCCTGGATAACGGTTGCAGAAACGTGCGAACTGACTCTGGCATTGTCGGCTATGGGCAACCTGAGTCTTTCAGAGACGGTGTTTAACTGGATTCGGAACAGAACCAACAAAGACGGGTCATACTGGTGCGGATTTACGTGTCCGGACATGACCATTTGGCCCCAATATAAAAGCACTTGGACCAATGCCGCGGTCCTGATTGCCGCAGATGCCATTTACAATCTTACGCCGGCTTGCCGGCTTTTTAGCCACCGGTTCTGGAGTACTTCAGAATTTTCTTATTTAACGGGATTGTCTGAACTCACAAACTGATTCATTGTACGTGTTCAGGGGGTGCACTCCCCCGCTTCACTCCGGTGTCTACGTGTCTGGTTATTTCAATAACTTAGCAGCGGGGGCATTCCTGCCCCCTCCGCGTTCTCCCGCAAAAAGCATGCGGGAGCCGCGGTCTCCCCCACCGCTAAGTCATTGAAATAACGAAGTCACTCCGCCAATATCGTTACTCGGGGAAGCACACCCCCTGAACACGTACGATTCATTAATATCCTATATTGACGGGGAACCTGGAACCGATCAGTCTATATGTCTTCCGGCTCAGCCCACACAATCTCATTTTTATTGATGATGACGACTCTTCCGGATTGTCCATCGTGTTCGGAATCGGACAGAATAAAGTAGTGGTCCGGAGAACTTCTAAAATAATCAAACACTCTCGCATACTCGCCGATATTCAATTTTCCGGTAATGATTGTACCGTCTTTTAACTTTACTTTTACCGTCTTAAACTTTTTTACCCAAGCATCGTCCATCGGTTCCACAATACAACCTCCTCATAAATTATTTTTCTATTAAAAAAAGATGAATATATCTGGGATCAAGGTCTTCGCCGGATACTGCTCCATACTCGCTTTCGATCTCATTAAAAAGATTTTCCAGGGTTTGGCCCAGTTTCTGAGTGATCTCATAATGTGTGAGCCCTGTTTTATCTGAAAGCCAGTTTAAAAACGATTCTTTCATTGTCAGGCTCGTTTTGCGCGGTTTGTCTTTGCCGGTCCAGAGATCATTAAAAAAGTTTCTGAACACATCAAAGGGCAGTGGTAGAAGTTCCTCCGACAGGCTCATATAATTCCGGGCCCAGAGTGTCAGAACAAAATTTTTATGTGTTAGATCCCCATCCGAAACCAGTTCGGGTTCTGTGTTCATAAGGGGGAGAATTTCGTCAAAGGCGACAATTTCATTTAATATATTTTCAGTATCCTTGATGTCTTGTATGGCGACAAATTCCCTGTAAAGCACACCTGTTTTATAATTGTCATAAAACAGCGGCTTTTTTATCAAAAGCCCTCCCAATACCCCCATCCAATCTTGGCCCCAGAAGCCCAGAAGCAATCCGTTTCTTTTAAACCAGCTCTTTTCCAGCCATTTTTCGGCACGCCACTTGAGTTCAAGGGCAAGCCCGAATCCCACTTTAAAAATACTTGAAAGAGGGTGCTTTTGTATCACTGCGGCACAACGGTCCGCATCGAGATCCTCGTCATCTTCGGTTAGCTTCTCGAGTCCAATATTTATATATCCGCAAGCCTTTTTTACGGTATTTTTAAGTTCGTCTTTTTCCCGGATTTTTTTTTGATCCGCAGAAATAATCAGGTTGCACAGACCGGCAAATTCGATCTGAATTTGCTCCAGAACGTCATCGAGCTCGATTTTTTTTAATGCGTTCGTAAAATAGTCCTCTTGTTCCAGCAACCCGGTGTGATAGAATGGAACAGGAAAGAACAGTTTTCGTTCAGGCTCTGAAGTGATAAATTTGGTGAGCTGTTTTTTAAAATCCTGTATTTTCAGCGGCTGATAGATGCCGACGGCCTCCTCATACGGAAGGAATCCTTTTTCCGCCAGTCTTACATTTTTCAGTCGACAGGCTTCTTCTTCAGCCTCTGCCGGTATAATGTCCCGATCGCTTAAATCGGATTCCAGGTCAAAGGGTTCGTCGAGAAACTTTACATAAAAAGTGTCGTCGAACGTAAAAAACGCATCATCAAAGTCGGATGGGTCCTCATCGGTTTTTCTTATCTTTATCTCGATATTTTTGAATAAATAGAATTCTATGAACTCGGTCTTCTGATCGAGAAACCATTTTACAAATCGATTCGGATCTATTTGAAACAGCAGGTCAAACCACTTTGTTACAGATGCAAGATCAATTCGATCTTTTTCCCATACCTCAAGATCGACGATATATTCCCATTGCTTGTCGGATGCAAGACGAAGAAGTGGAAGAGAGTCTTCAATCCCGATATCATGGATTAAAAAATAAAAATCTTCTTCTGAGAGTGAATGGACCAGGGCCGCTGATTGCGGCGAGTCGAGAATCGCATCAAGGGTTTTTTCAGGGGACAAAGAAAGGATTTCTTTTCTCTGCCGGGCTAAATTTTTGATTCGCGCGATGATTTTTTTATTTTCTTTATTTTGGTTCATCGATGATTACCGGTCCGGCTCCAGGGTGCAAATTTCAGAAGCAGCAGTATCCCTGGAGCAGCGATTAACGTACAGAGTATAAAAAAGGTTTCCCAGCCGAACTTTTTGACCATAAAGCCGGTCGGTGCTGAAGCTATCACTCTGGGAACCCCCATGAGGCTGCTGAGGAGCGCATATTGTGTGGCGGTAAATTTTTTGTTGGTAATACTCGCCATAAAAGCAACAAAAGCCGCGGTTCCCATTCCGCTGCTGAAGTTCTCAAAGGCAATGACCGCTGACAGTGCAGGAAGGCTGTTGCCGATTCGCGCCAGTATTGCAAAACCTGCGGTGGACATGGCCTGAAGAAAACCAAAAATCCAGAGACTTCGGTTAATTTCAAGCCTGAGCATAATCATGCCACCGATCAGCGTGCCGCCGACAGTGGCCCAGAATCCGAAAAGTTTTACCACAGCGCCGATTTGGGTTTTTGAAAAACCGATGTCAAGATAAAACGGTATGGTCATGGCGCTGGCCATTGTGTCGCCGATTTTGTATAAAAGAATAAAGGCCAGTATCCAGAGTGCGCCCTGCCGATGGAAGTATTCAGTCAAAGGATCAAAGACCGCTTCCTTTATGGTTTTCGGAGTTCCCGCATGAATCTCAGGCTCCGGTGCCAGAAGGGTGGTTGCAACCCCCGGCAGCAGGCAG
>JAFCZV010000249.1 GCA_019314155.1 Deltaproteobacteria bacterium | reverse complement strand
GATTGATCTTATCAATGTGCTTGTATGTCATTGCAGCATGAGCCTCAGGGCCCGCCATGAACCACCAGGTTTTGTACGTGAAAATTTCGTCACTCAAAGGTTCCAAGTTTGGACATGGATGCTAATTTGAATGAACCCATTAATATTTATTATGATGAACCCAAGCGATGCGCAGAGGTTTGCAAAACATTTTAAAGCAGGACTGACAAGGAGATAGTATAAGATAGAATTTTTTAGCATGTAAGGCAGGTCAGGTAGGCTTATTGGATTTTTGTTCATTGGACGGAATTCTCAATGAAGGGCCGTTGATTTTTATTGTAATACAGCGATGTTTAAGGCGATCGAGCAGTGCATCGACAAGGGGTTTTTTGCGGAACAGATCATACCATTCTTCATACTCAAGATTTGTGGTAATAATGGTTGAACTTTTGCCATAGCGTTCTCCCATCAGTTTAAAGAAGGCATTTACCTGTTCGGGTTTAAGGGTAAGGTATCCAAGTTCGTCAATGACCAAAATTGGATAGTTACACAGCCGTTTAATGAGCTTTGGGGTGGTTCTGTCGGCCAGGGATGCATAAAGCTCATCTAATAGATCCTGTGCATTATAAAACCGTCCTCGGTAACCGTCAATCAGCGCTTGATGTAAAAGCCCGGAAGCTAAGCCTGATTTGCCGGTGCCTGGATTGCCGATAAAGACGATGTTTTCGGCCCGTTCAATAAACGACAGTCCTGCCAGAGACATAATTTGTGGTTTTCTAACGCCCGGTTGTTTATCAAAGGGGAAGGTTTTAAGGGTCCAGTCCCACGGGATTTTGGCATGATTAAGTCTGTAAAGCATGCTGCGCTCTTGACGATAAGCGAGTTCTTGTGCAAGGAGACGAGAAAGGATTGAATCGAAGGCACTGCCTTTTTTCTCCGCACGGTTCAGCTCTTTGTCAAGGACATTAGCCATGCCTTTAAGACTCAATTCAATCAGCAACTGGTGGAGCTTTTTTCTCATCAATCCTGCTCTTCAATTTTAAAAAAATCACCCGCCACGTAGGATAGGATCATGTTTTCCAGGCGAGCAAGATCATACAGGCCGTAATGAAGAGCCTTCTCGATTGCCTTTTCAAATGCATTCGCAGGATATGTTCGTTTAAGATCCAAAAGCCTTTGCAACTTGCGTTTGCCTGTGCCATGGGAACGTTTTTTGATACCATCCACATACTGATCCATAGCATCACACCGGCCCACAAGAGCTTTTTCTTCTTTGCAGGGACCTTTTTTATCCTTGTATTTATTGAGGGGCAAATGGTGACCTTTGGCGATGACTTTAGTATCCCGCTTATCTATGGCTCTTTTGTGATCAGCTATTTTTTTCTGTTTAAAAAAGACCAGGATGCGTTCCCAGGTTTTATGCACTTCAACCTGCTTGCCGCAAAAGCGCTCGGGTACTGAATATCGATTCGTATCGACAATCACGTATCCGGACATATCCACGATTCTTTGCAATGTTTTATAGACCGGAGGGATATACGCAGGTAGCGGCAAAAGATGAGGCTTTTCCATCAGATAAGTCTCATCCGGGCTCATGCCCAGGGAGCGTTTGATTTTCTTGTTAGCAACGGTATCACACCATTTTTGGGCGCGTTGGTTCAGATCGTACCAGTCGGCAAAGGTTCTTCCGGCAAGAAAGTTATTTTCAGCATATGAAAAATTTCTTTCAACACGGGCCTTTCGATCGGCATGCCCTATAGAGTGAGGAATAAAGCTCATACCGAATATCTTTCCAAAAGCCTCCATTTCAGGGGCGATTTGAGCATCCGGGCCGCTGCCGTGTGCCACGATGACACTGGTATTATCAATAATGCATCGTGGACAGCTGCCGCCCATATACTTTAACGCCTCAGTGAGAAAAACCTTTGCTTCAAAACGAGTAAATGAAGGGTAGTATTGGATAAAGAGCTTTCTACTATAGGCCAATACAAGACCGGCACATTGGGCTGTTATTTTCTTGCTGCCAAGGATGATACGATGGGGTGAGGTGTCATGCTGGAGTTCCTCGCCAGGACCAAAATTGTATGATCCGGCCCTTTTCTTTTTCTTGTCGTCGCGCAGTCCCATCTCTTGCACCAGACGTGTAAGCGTGCTGTAAGGGATATCATGGCCGTATTTATCACTTAAAATTTCCTGTACCCGGACCACATTGCCCTTGCAGGGCTTAAAGTATTCCCGGATTGTGGGCTCAAGATGATGGTAACGGCCGGGCTGGGCAACTTGGTTTGTTTTCCCTCTGACAATTCGACGGACCGCGTTGCGTGATATGTTCAGCAGACGACTGATTTTGCGTATCGGGCACCCCGAATGATGCAGTGTCATTACCGTTTGTCTCTTGTCTTCGGATATCATCGTTAATCCTCCTGATTTTTTCGTCCAATGACAAAATAAGATCTTTTGTTTCTTCAAAAGCGGTAAGCAAGCAGCGTTTATCCAGGTTGCTCTGCCCGGCATAGATGACAGAAGGAGCCTGTTTGATAAGCCTACGGATTATATGAGCGATCATTTTTATGTCTGCAAGCCATTGTCCCTCCGGTCCGTCTTTGAGCTGTTTAGACAAATTGTCTTGTTTGCCGACTTCAAGGGCCTTAAGAAAAAGCTGCGGTTGCCTGACCATTTTTTCTCGTGTTTTTCGATTTGATTTTTTGTAGTGTTGAAAAAAGATAAAAAGATTGCGGGTGGAGATCTTTTCTTTCATCAAGCTTCCTGCAAGTACCTTTGCGTGCTGACCGTTGGCGCGCGCCATAGGGGTCAATACCCTTGTAGCAGCCCAACATGAGATGTTGCCTCTTTTAACTGACTGGACTATTTCTTCATCAAGCGTATCCAAAAGGGCAAGACGCCGAGACACCCAGCTTTGATCTTTCCCCAACTGCTCAGCGATTTGACGCTGAGACAGTTGATGTTGAATATGAAGTTCCTTTATTAGACCGGCTTCTTCAAACACATCCCATTTGCGCTCACCGCTTTTGGCCAAAACGTGAATAAGCGCCTCTTGTTCCTTGCCATACCAAATTTGGGCCAATAACGTATCTTTACCACAACGCTTTGCCGCAGCCACCCGCAGATAACCGTCAATGAGGATATATTTTGGATGCTCTGCCGGCACAACGAGCACAGGGATGATCTGACTATACTGCTGAAGGGATGCGGCAAGACGCAGTGCAGCTTCCGGATTATGTACTCTGATATGTGCGTACCGAAGCTCAAGATGGCAAATTTCTATCCGCCGTATCCTTATATCAGGGTTGGGTTCCATAACACGCCCCATATCACTGCTCTACCTTAAATGATATCAAGTGATCTCTTTGCAATCAGATGTTTTTTAGGGGCCGTGAGGATAACCAGTTGAAATAAAATCAAGTTTTACAAGTAACACGTCACTCTTTGCAATCATCTGTGGCCCAGCTGGCACCAGCTTGTAATAACCTGATATATTAGTTTTTTCCTGACTTAACGCGTACCTCTTTGCAATCATGGTACTTGTATCCGATGCCTCATTAACGCCCTTGCGACGCTGGTTCCGAACTCTTTGAAGCTGACGGTTACGTTCAACATATTCCGGATGGGATGCGCGATACCGCCCCCAATAACCCTTATTCTTCTCACACCAACGTCTTTGAGCATCTGCCTGATTGCTTTTGTAGTCTTGGTCTATAGCAAGTTTCTGTTTTCGCCATTTTTGACGTCGGGCATTTTGGCATTGATGACAAGAGCAGTATCGCTGACCGGGTATATTGGACAAGGGTATAAACTTCTTGCCACAGTGCTCGCATCTTCTTTCCACTTTGATCTCCCTGATTTGTATTCACTTGGAAAAACAAAGTGTAACGTATATCCATTTTTGAAAATACGACAGAAAGATACTGCTAAGACAGTAGGGCAATCCTGATGAGAAGCGTTAATAAAAAATTCTTGGTGGGTTACTTGAAATGAGTAATGGTGGGTCTATTCTGATGAGCGTCAAAGC
>JAFCZV010000018.1 GCA_019314155.1 Deltaproteobacteria bacterium | reverse complement strand
CCTTTTATGGGGTTGGCGGGCGTCTTCGCATCCTTTTTCAAAAAATTTCCCTATGAAAAGATCGGCATACGGGCCTATCTTGAAAACGATGTGTTCACCATCAACGGTACCATCGGCGAAGGCGGCATAGAGTATCTCGTAAAAAGGGGTAGCTTTTCAGGGGTAAATGTTGTAAATCAAAATCCAGATAATCGGGTTAGTTTTAAGGACATGGTTAAAAGGATCAAACGGATCACCCACAAAGGGGGGCCTGTTGTCAGGTGACGAGGGGAGGTTCTATGAAAAAATTTCAAAAGTTATTGTGGACAACAGCGGTGGTCATGGCGGCAATGCTAGGTGCCTGCGTAACCATAAACATCTATTTTCCTGCCGAAAAAGTTGAATCTGTTGCCGGGGATATTGTGAATGATATCAGGGGGCAAGAGCCATCTCAAAAGGATAATCAATCCAAAAACCATAAAGGGTTATCTATACAAATCAAGTTCGCCTTAGGTACTGCCAGCGCATGGGCGGGGGACGTGACTACCGTTTCCAATCCGACCATTCGCGCCTTGAAGGAAAAAATGAAAGCCCGTTTCCAGGGGTTAAAGGCGTACTACCAGAAAGGCGCCCTGAATGAAGGGGGCAACGGTTATCTTTCCGTAGCAGATACCAGCAGGTTGAACCTCAAGGAGAAAAGAGACCTGAACGGCCTCGTAGATGCTGAAAACAGAGACCGTAAAACGTTATATGCAGAGGTGGCCAGGGCCCTGAAAATAGATTCCGGTCAGATCGACCGAATCGCAGAGATCTTTGCCAAAGAGTGGCAAAAGCCGGTGCGTTAGGGTTAGCGCAAGCCCTTAGTATTCAAAAAGAGGCAGTCGGACGGGCTTGAGGCGGCAATGCTGAGATCGATTCTGATCTGCCTCTTCCACCCAATAGGTTGTGGCTGGCATTCTGGATTTTGATCAATATTTTGAGCAATTTCAATCGGTTGTAACCATTGAATCTTTACCCGCCGTCTGTGTGGTGGGCTTGAACCCTGCCTGTTGGAGCGTAGCGGAAATCCCGTTTCGGGGTCCCGTCGAGCAGTTTGACGGGGAATCTGGAAACGATCAGTTTAGGTGTTATTTAAAAGAGTGATGAAATGTTAAGCGCAATTTTAATGGCAGGATATAGCAACAAGCGAGAAGTAAAAAAATACGGTAGAATCGTTGCGGAAAATTATGGCCAAAAGTTCATAGAGTCGGGCTATAAACCCTTGAGGGAATTTAACACGCTTAAGGATGGCAAAGAAGAACGCAAACCTCTGATACAATATACACTTGAGAACCTTTTTGCCAGTGATTTAATCGATGACATCATTATTGTCGGTCATCAGATGCTTCTTGAGCAGCGGTTGGGCAATTTAATAAATAAATTTGAAAAACCGTGCTGTATTGTGAACCAGAACTCAAAGATTCCTTCTAACGTTGTTGAGCGTTTCAATATAATACATACGAAGGTCAAACAGAGTTCAATTGCAGGAAATTTAATTAAGGGATATGCAGCCAGCTCCGCTTTCAAGGACCGGAAACATGCGTTATTTGTTGCCTCGGATTCACCCTTGACGACAAAAATATTTATTGAGCATTTCCTGAATATTATGCAAAAAAACCAGGAACCGGCGGCGATTGTGTTTCCAGCAGTATTTATTGATGATGATAGAGACAAACTTGGCAGATATCCGCTTAAGCTCGTGAATGACACGGAATACCAGCTTTCCGATAAGAAAGACGGTTATGATAGGCAAGGGTTTAGGCTTTCCTCCTTGATGTATGCGAATCCGCATTTATTTAATATTAATACGGTTAACGCTGCATATGGTCTTCGCAAATGTCTTAATCCAAACGTACAATTAAAGTTATTCCGAATTACACGCAGTTTGGGATATCCAAATGTTTATTCCAAATATTTTTTAAAGAAAAATTTAAGTGTCAAAGAGGTTGAAAACATTATTTCTGAATTTTTCGGTGGAAGGGTTAAATTAATTCCAATGATCGGGGAAGAAGCAACGTATGATTATGATGGTACAGATTCCGAATATCTCATGATAACAGATATGCTGAATATCGCTTAGAAGGGGTTCCGCTTGAATCTGAAGAGGCCTCTCCTTTATAAGGGAAAGGGGAAATTGCTCATTTATGAATTGGAAACACACCGTGCCCATTTTACAACTGTGGATGGACACTATTTAGCTTTTTAAATTCAGAAATATTCATCCATGACACCTGTTCGGGCATTTTGCAATCCCAGAACAACCAGCCATCGATGGGGGTCCGAGTTATGGTTAAAGCTGCCTCGCATGGCGATATGAATTCTTTTTCGCCAAGCGTCAAAATTCCATTTCTTACCTTGCCATAATAGAAATAACCTTTATATTTGCCACGAAATTCTGTTCCATCCGGAAAGACAACGCTTTCGACTACCCATGATACACAGCCGCCTGAATTCTTGGCGCTTTGTTGTTTAACATCACCAAGCCTTTCAGATGATTCGAATACTTCATTTTGATATGTGTCTTTAGAGGATTGTTGAAAAATAGGTTTACTCAGCAGGCCGGAATTCGTCTCAATGTTTTTCATAGGGACCTCCTAAAAGTGTAAGAAGTCGACGACTAAATGGAGACAAAAGTTGAAGGAATAAAGTTCCTGAATAAAAATATGAGAAACACGAACACAAAAATTTTTTAGCACAGATTAAATTATATTTCAACACATAAGTTGTACTTATATCATGGTGTTATTCAGGCGGGTTGTCACTATCCATAAAAGCGGATGTGTGTGTCTTTGGGAGAAGATAATGATGGGGAATTTTGAGGTTTCGGTAAGAAATGAAGATTATTTCGATGGCTTGGGAAACAAACATGTATGGTTTCCATATGATATGGGATTTATAGTTTGATTAAGCCCCAATTTTTTTATAATCACCTGGCAACATTCCATGTCATCAATAATAGGTAGATATTTAAGTATAATAATGCTATTATACTCCCGTTGGATCATTTTAAAATTTAGTCGTTTTTCCAATTTGTCCGGGCTAACTGAAACAGTATTTAATAAAAAGAAGTGAATTTAAAAAAATGTATTGTGATCGTCGTTATTTTTTAAAAATGGGAGCACAAGCGGTTGTGAGCGCTCTATTTCCTCTGTCTGCTATGGCATCGATTAATCGGATGTTTATTCCGGAACGGAGGCTGTCGTTCTATAATACGCATACCGATGAAAGGCTTGATGTTTGTTATTATTCACAAGGCCGGTATCATCCCAAGGCCTTAAAAAAAATCGATTATATTCTTCGCGATCATTATTCAAATAAAATTAAACCCATCCATAAAGAACTCCTCGATCTCCTCTATGCCGTTTCTATAACCATCGGCGAAGGTCCTCGATTCCATATCATTTCCGGATACCGTACATCTGAAACAAACGGCATGCTCCGGAGAAAATCCAAAGCCGTTGCAAAAAATAGTCTGCATATGCAAGGAAAAGCCGTCGACATCCGGATTCCCGACTGTGATACGAAAAGGTTAAATAACATCTGTAAAAGGATGCACGTCGGTGGCGTGGGGTATTATCCCCGGTCCGATTTTGTACACGTGGATACCGGAGATGTGAGGTTCTGGTGAGATTTGAAATGACGAAGCCACCCCGCCAATATCGTTACATGGGGAAGCAAACCCCGTGAACACGTACGAAGATAGGAAGGGATTATACACCCGGCATCCGTTCTTTCAAGGCTTGATCAAGCCGTCTGTCCCGGTCATAAATATCATTGCGAAAGTTTAACCTGCCGTTCTCGTCCGCCCATGCCGTCCAGTATTGTAAGTGGACGGTGATGGGTTTTTGAAGTTCAATGACCTTTGTTTCCCCAGCTTTGATGGCTGCCGATAATTTTTCCCGCGACCATTGATGATCGTCTCCCAGAAGATAGAGGGCCAGATCGACCGGCTTTTCCGTTCTAATACACCCGGAGCTAAAATTACGATGTGTTTCTTTGAAGAGTGAACGTTCGGGCGTATCGTGAAGATATACAGCGAACTTATTGGGAAAAATAAATTTTATTCGGCCCAGAGCATTGTGTGGTCCTGGATCCTGGCGGAGTTTGTAACTGAAGTTTTGGTGCTCAATTTTTTTCCAGTCGACAGTTTTCGGATCTATTTCCGGTGCGCCTTTGCTCCAATCTTTAAAAACTTTAATCCCTTGTTGAGCCAAGTAATTGTCGTTTTTTTGAATTTTTGGAAGAAGATCTCTATAGACCAGACTCGTTGGGACGTTCCAGTATGGATTGATCACCATATAGGTCATTTTTGCACTGAAAACCGGTGTTCGGCGATACGGTCTTCCCACAACAACCCGCATTTCCAGCATTCGGTGAAGGTTTTCAATCACCCATAATTTAAAATCGGCAATATTCACAAGAATGTATCGATTCCCAAGATTACGGGGGATCCAGCGCCAGCGTTCCAAGTTGAGTTCTATCTGACGAACCCGTTGTTGAATCGGAATGTTCAGCATTTCCAGTGTGCGTGTGCCGACAATCCCGTCCGATTTCAATCCATGCCTTTTTTGGAACATTAGAACGGCCTGTTCAGTGGCTTCATCGAAAAAATCGACCGGGTCTTTTTGGGCATCTTTGAGATCGCCGAGAATAACAAGCCGTTCACGAAGACCTTGGACAGAAATGCCTGTATCTCCTTTGCGCAAATTGGTCCCGGACGACACGGGAGGCCAGTCATCTTTTTTTGCGATATTTCGGTATTGAGCTAAAAATTGTTTGAGCCCAAAATATCCGGAATGAAGTGGCTGTAAATCTCTTAAGGCTTTTGTTATTTGGTTCGAATTGAGTGCGGACCGGAGAATATCTGTCAAGTCAGCGGTTGGATTTACTACCATCCAATCGCTATGGATGGTTTCCGGATTTACACGACCGGCGAGCAGATGTGAACTATAAAGCATAAAAGCGTCGGTAAGGAGTAAATCGAGATCCACCCATATTTCAGCATCGACCGTTTCTCCTACAGCTTGTTTTTTTTCGATCATTTTCACGAGCGATACGATATTGGCCCGATGATAGTCGTCGGGTCTTAAGCCTTCGTGATTAGCGCGATTAATCTCTGCAACAAGGGATCTTGCTTGGGGAAGAATTCCTTCTTTTTCAGTCCACGCAGGAGAAAAACCTCGCTGTTGGTAAAATTGTGGAATGAGTGAAACCCCACAAATCAATTCTCCTCGGCAACTAAATTTTTTTTGGTTTTTATTTAATTCAATTCTCTTTTTTAGATGGTCTCTGATAATGTGTGAAGCCGTAACACCCGCTAAGCATTCATTCTGAAAAAGTATTGGGAAAACGTTCAGCAAAATAATTGTTAAAAGGCAGTTCAGAGAAATATAAATTTTTGGTTTCAACATATTTTACCATTCTTTTTTGGTGACCTTTTAAAAATGTAGAGCGATTCGACCTGATAGACGGAGACCTGTCCGGCCACAGTGCTTTAGGTCCGTCAAGGATTTCAGACAGGTTTCATCATGAAAATTAATCATACTATACGCTTTTTTTGCACCAGTTTGTTTTAACGAACTAAAACTGTTATATAAAAACAAAATTGACTTGCCAGCATAATCGGTTTTAACTAACATAATGAGATGTCAAGGTCAAAATTTATCGATCCGTTTATATGGTTGATTTTACAGGAGTGCATGTTATGGCCGGTGACGGCAATGGTTTAGCACTCGTTCTAAGTGGAGGCGGACAAGGGGCTGGATCCGACAATAAACGCATCCATCGCAAAATTTTACGCAACCGAAAAGGTTTTGGAAGTTGTCAATAAATCCCTACAGATACTCGGGGCTTACGGCTATACCAAATTGTTTCCTCTGGAGAAACTACTTCGAGACATTCGCCTTTTAAGAATATATGAAGGGACCAGTGAAATTCAGCGGATAATTGTTTCCGGTCATGCCATGTACACTTATCAACCGGTTATGCCGTCCCTCGAAGATCTGCCGATATTTAGAGATAGAGATCCTCTGGAACCAGACACCGGAGGAAAAATCAAACCTGCGTGGCGCTGCCGTATGTGCGGCTACATACACCATGGACAAGATCCGCCCGAGGAATGTATCTATTGCTTTTTCCCTCGAACTACTTTTAAGAGAATATGGCCCGTTTAGGTGTAATAAAGAATGCATTTTCCTCGGTGGATATCGGCTGAGGATTTTGAGTGTATTTCCCGACAATCGCTCAATTTAGGAAGGAATAAGGTTTGAATTATACAATTTTCGATACGCCCATGTGTAAGACTCTTTTGCGCTGGTTTTCCATATTCTTTTTAAGAATCACCGGGTGGCGTATAAAAGGTCGGTTGCCTCCCATTCCCAAATTCATTCTTGTCGGGGCGCCACATACATCAAACTGGGACCTTCCATACATGTTATTCATAGTATTTGTTTTAAAGGCCAAAATATACTGGATGGGAAAAGATACCATATTTCGCAAACCATTTAAAAGGTTTTTTAAATGGCTGGGGGGAATACCGATCGATCGATCCAAATCATACAATATTGTTGCCCAGTCGATTCAACAATTCAATGAAAATGAAAATCTGATTCTTACCATTGCTCCGTCTGGAACCCGTAAAAGGGTCCAGAAATGGAAGACAGGGTTTTATCATATCGCCAATGGTGCGAATGTTCCGATTCTACTGGGATTTCTGGACTATCGACGAAAGGTTGGAGGATTTGGTCCCATGCTATATCCCACGGGTGATCTTGAAGCTGATATGAAGACCATCAAAAAATTTTATGACGGCGTTACCGGAAAATATCCCGAAAAATCGATATTTAAAATATAGTACGGGTCTGATCCGCCCATCGTCAAAACATTCTGGTATCCAAGGCATCCTATAATGTTTTCGATGTTTTTTTGAAATATTCGGGTTAGGGTAATTTTGCCTTGATCTCTTTGTATTCCCTAACGGTTTTTGCCATGATCTCCTGAATGGACAAAACCTCGTCGATGAGGCCAACCCCATGGCCTGCGGAATAGACGGTTTTATAAGAAACCTTGGAATCCATATCCCCAAACAGAGAACGTGCAGCTCGGCTAAGCGAAATAAATCGTTTAATTTTTTTATTTTTTGTAAGTATTTCTTCAATCAACCCTTTTTCCAGTCCAACGGCCTCCAGCTCTTTGGTTCGTATAAAATTGCCGGGGAATCCATCGACTCTGTCCGTATTGACGATATCTTCACTCTTTGCACGCGTAATTGCATTTTTATATTCTTCTGCAACTTCTGCTTCTTTCGAAGCAATAAAACGTGTTCCCATATAGACTGCAGAAGCGCCAAGAGCAAACGCTGCCGCCATTCCAGCCCCATCTACAATACTGCCGGCGGCAATGATCGGCAATTTGATCATTCTTACTAAATTGGGAATAAGGGTTAAAGGCGAAATGTCTCCGGCATGGCCTCCAGCACCAAATCCTACAGCGATAAGCCCATCAGCCCCCAGATCAGCGACTTTTTTTGCATGCTCGAATCCGACCACATCACAATACACCCTGGTTCCCACTTCATGGGATAACCGAATTACCTCCTTTGGATTCCCCAAAGATGTTATGATCAGAGGGACCTTCTCCTCAAGTGCATGTTCAATCTGTTTATACTGATATTTGTTGGATTTTTGGACGATAATGTTGATGCCAAAAGGTTTTGCAGTCAGACTTTTGATCTCTTTAATGGTTTGACGATATCGTTCAATGGGACGGTAATTTAGTGCCGGAAAGGTTCCCACGCCTCCAGCCTCACATGCACTAACCACCATTTTAACCGAGCTTACCAGAAACATTGGGGCGCAGATGATCGGGTATCTTACATTGAACTGTTGTGTAAATTCTGTTTTTATGCTCATTGAGTGTATGACTTCTTCTTAAGAGACAAAACTAAAGTAAACCTGGCTATCGGATTTTCTCCAAACTTGTCAGGAACTTTTGCAGTCACATGAACTGGATATTCGACTCGCTCTGTTGACTGAACGGCAGCAGCAACCAATTTTGAAATCTCCCGGACTTGATCGCAGATAAAATATACATCGCCCTCTGCGCGTTTGAGAAACTCTGCATCCAGACTCTTAAAAATTAAGGATATATTTTGGGAACTTTTCCATATTAGTCTCATGGCGGCCAGCCCTGCCGCACAATCGGCTCCCATGGCCAGAGCCCCAAAGTACATGGAACGCAGATGATTTCTCGTCCTCCGGCGAAGCAGAATCCTCACTACAACCCTATGGTCAGACATCTCAATGACCGTTGGTTTAACAAAAAACAACAATGGAATTTTGAAAAAACCGAAATAGCGTAGCAGAAGGGTTGCTTGCACATTTTCCGGGAGCATGCTAAACAGACGTTTCATCTTAGGAATTCCTTTTTAAACACTGGGTTTAATCCACCGTAAAATACCGAAACTTCAATGTCAAATTCAAAAGGTTTACATTGTAAATATATGATGATAATTAGTACATTTTCTCTGTTTTAAAATATTGCGGCAGGCGCTTTTCAAAGAATTAAACTGTTACGATATTTATATGATGATGGGTATTGATTCACGCGCAGAAGTCAAGTACCATCAATTAAAAAGAAAAATTAAAATCCATACTGAGGAGGAATCATTTATGAATAAGCTGCGATGGGATAGCCCGCCCGAGATGCAAATTGATTCAAGCAAAGCCTATATGGCGGAAATTGAGACCAATAAGGGCATTATCGAATTAGAACTTTATTCCGAACATGCGCCCAAAACGGTCAATAACTTCGTATTCTTGGCCAGAGAGGGATTTTACGATGGCATATCGTTCCACCGGGTAATCAACAATTTCATGATTCAGGGGGGAGATCCGACCGGAACAGGCAGCGGTGGTCCCGGCTATAGTTTTGAAGATGAAGTCGAGGAGAATCCCCTGAAACACGAAAGGGGCGTAATTTCTATGGCGAACGCCGGGCCAAACACGAACGGGAGTCAATTCTTCATTACACACTCACCCCAGCCTCACTTGAACGGGAAACACACCGTCTTTGGAAAGGTGGTGGGCAGCCAGGATATCGTAGATTCAATTCGCGAGGGAGATACAATAGAGCGGATAAAGATCAGCGAAGTTTAACCTGGATTTGTATCCGCTTCGGACCCGGCTATATTTATGGAAGCAAATTCCCAAAAAGCAACAGCGTCTCAGATTATGGTAGCCATTGCAGCCTTTGTAGTTGTGATTGCCGGGATGCGTGCCGCCACCACCATTGTTGTTCCCTTCCTTTTGGCTGCATTTATCGCCATTATCAGCGCCCCGCCCATGTTCTGGCTTCATCGCAAAGGTTTGCCGGTGTGGTTTTCTCTGTTGCTCGTAATTGTTGCGGTTGTGTTGATCGGATTGTTAATCTCCGGCTTGGTCGGTTCATCGGTAAAGGTCTTTACCAAAGAGCTTCCGGTATACGAAGCAAAGCTTAGGCAATACATTGCGGTAATACTTTCCTGGATAGAAAAAATCGGCATTGACACTTCAGGCGTTGACTGGACGGGATTGCTTAATCCCGGGTCAGCCATGAAACTTATCGCCACCGGGTTAAACAGCCTTGGGAAAGTACTTACCAACGGTGTTTTAATTCTGATGACCGTAATTTTCATGCTCATCGAAGCATCAAGCTTACCCGTAAAACTGCGCACCATATTGGGTGATGCCGAAGATGTCCTGACAAACTTCGATACGTTCATTAATAACGTCAAGCATTATATGGCGATTAAGACCGTGGTAAGCCTTGCCACCGGCATCATCATTGCCGTATGGCTGACCGTAATAGGGGTGGACTTCCCGGTGCTCTGGGGTCTGCTGGCGTTTTTCCTAAACTATGTTCCCAACATCGGCTCCATCATTGCGGCGATTCCCGCAGTATTATTAGCAACCCTCCAACTGGGGATTGTACAGGCCTTGACTGCAGCAGCAGGATATGTCGTTGTCAATATGGTGATGGGCAGCGTTATCGAACCCCGTTTTATGGGGCGGGGCCTTGGACTTTCAACCCTGGTTGTGTTTCTATCGCTTATATTCTGGGGCTGGGTATTGGGCCCGGTGGGGATGCTGCTGTCCGTACCCCTGACAATGACGGCCAAGATTGCACTGGACGCCAGAGAAGAGACGCGTTGGCTGTCCATCCTGCTGGGGCCGGAAATGGTTTCCCAACGAGCAGTTGAAACTGCAGAGGAATGAAGCACAGCGGAGGTCCTTTCTTTTGGAGCTTCAAGGATCTTCGATGTTGCTGGAAAAAAGACTTTACGCATAGGATATCGGGAATAAATCAATGCCGAGTGGCTTTTAACCCCATTCGTAAAACAGCGCATTTCAAAGAACTGACCTGTTGCAAGCAAAGAAAAATGTTATTTAATTGGACAAAGGGGATTTAGATGCAGATGAAATGGTTTAGATGGTTTTTTATTCTATTGACCGCTGTGAGCCTGGTATACATTGCAATGCCCGTATTCGCAGAAGAAAAAAAGATTCCGGACGGGGCAGTGGCGACGGTTAACGGGGTTGCAATCACACAGGATGATTTTGATAAAGAGATGGCCCGGGTCAGCAGTCAGTTCGCCCGCGGTGGTAGGTCATTGACAGAATCCCAGTTGCCGGATATCAAAAATAGAGTTCTTAAAACTCTGATCAACCGAGAGTTGCTTTATCAGGAAAGTCAAAACAAGGGCATCAAGGTTGAAGATGCAGAAGTTAATCAGCAGGTTGATGTTATGAAGAAAAGATTTCCCAATGAAGACGAATTCAAGACCGCATTACTAGAAATGAAAATTTCTGAGGCTGAACTAAAATCACAAATACGAAAGGGAATGGCCATTCAACAATTCGTAGACAAGGATTTGGTTCAAGATGTAAAGGTTTCCGAAACGGAAGTTAAGGATTTCTATAAAAAAAACCCGGATATGTTCAAGCAGGCCGAACAGGTAAAAGCCAGTCATATTCTAATTAAAGTCGATACCCAGGCTGACAAATCAGCGAAAGATCAAGCAAATAAAAAAATCAAAGAGATTCAAAAGAAACTCGAAGACAACGCAGATTTCGCTGTCCTGGCCAAAGAGTATTCAGAGGGCCCGAGCAGTGCTAATGGCGGAGATCTCGGTTATTTTGAACGTGGGCGGATGGTGAAGCCCTTTGAAGATGCTGCGTTTAAGTTAAAACCTGGTGAAGTCAGCGGAATGGTGGAAACACCTTTCGGATACCATCTGATTAAAGTTGTGGATAAGAAACCGGAATCCGTTGTCAGTTTCGAAGAAGCAAAAGGGAGAATTGCTCAATATTTGGGGCAGAAAATAAAAGAAAAGGTACTTGAGCGGAACCTTGAAGATATGAGGAAAAAGGCGGTTATAAAGACATTCTGAACTTAACATTGACGGCTTCGTAAAAAGTCTGATTTTGCTTGATGTCGCTCACAAAAGACTTTTTACGAAGCCGTCAACATTTAAAGGAAAGAACCGTGAACGACTGGATCCCTTTTGAGAATGCAACATATCTGGTAGAGGAGGCCTTTTTAGTCGCCAGTGACAATACTGCTGTTTCACTGGAGAGAACGTCCATCGAAGTATACACCGGGAAAGCCGGTAAAAAGCGATTAAAAGGCAGCGGTCTCATACAAAATACACTGATGGTAGCGCTTTTAGAAGAAAGCGATGACCTGGATTTGATTCTGGATTTAGGGGGAGAATTCAAATACCTGATGAAAACACCAACGATTACAGCCGGAAAATTTTTTTTGCCGAATGTAAAATCTCATCTTCAGTTTCATCCCATTGCTCCCTGGAAACAGATTTCGGCAACCGAGTTTGCAAAACGGGTGGATGCGTTGAAATTATTATAGCAACCGTTAAAAATAGATAATGACCGGATCCGAAAACCCCTTCATCTACCGGCCTCAAAGCCGGGTTCGATCCCCTTTGCATATATACCATTTAAATCAGCTTTGTGAGATTTTTCGGTATAACGGCGATATGTCGCGTAAGGTCTTTACTACATTTCGGAGCGATTTTAAAAAACGGTCGATATGGTCTTCAGTATTGTCTCGGCCCAGTGTAATTACCAGCGTTCCCTGGGCGTCCGCATGTGAAAGCCCGATGGAAATCAAAACATGAGATGCTCTAAGAGAGCCGGTTGCACAAGCTGAGCGCGTCGATACCGCGATGTCATCATCGTCGAGCATTAGCATCACGCTTTCCCCTTCAATATATTTAATGGATACAGACAACAGGTTCGGCAAGCTGTTTTCAGGCGGAGTATTGATTATGTACTCATCGATATGCTTGGGCAACTCGCTGATCATCTTGGATTTTAGCATTTCCAAATATGCCGTCCTTTCAGGAAGCTCACGTTTGGCAATTTCGGCGGCCTTTGCCATCCCGATGATGCCGATGAGATTCTCAGCTCCGGCGCGCTTGTTATTTTCCTGAACGCCGCCGTCGAGCAACGGCCAAACCATTATGCCCCGACGAACATAAAGTCCACCGATACCGGTGGGGCCATAAAAGGTATTTGACGCAAAACTCAAAAGATCGACCCCCATTTTCTGGACATCAATGGGGACGATGCCTACGGAATCGACGGCGTCGGTATGAAAGATGACCTTTTTCTGTCGAGTAATTTTGGCTATTTCCTCAATAGGTTGAATCGTTCCGGTTTCGTTGTTGCTGTGCATGATGGTGACCAGTATGGTCTTATCGGTGATGGCCTCGGCCACATCCGCCGGATTTACTTGTCCGTATTTATCCACATCAATGGATGTGACGGAATATCCAAGCCCTTTCAATCGTCGGATGCTGCGGATTACGGCGTTGTGCTCGACATTTGAAGTGACGATATGCTTACCTTTTTTGGCGTTGGCCAGGGCAACCCCTTTGATGGCATGATTGACGGATTCCGTTCCGCTCGAGGTAAACACCACTTCTTTGGGATTTGATGCGTTGATG
>JAFCZV010000248.1 GCA_019314155.1 Deltaproteobacteria bacterium | reverse complement strand
GGAAGTGACCAGCCGACAGCGGCCCCTGAAGCTGAGAAGGAGGCAGTACCGGAGACTGAGGGCAAAGAACCCGCAGTTGCTGCTGGTATTTCTGCCACCTCCGCCAAGGCCCTTGAAACGGCCTCGACCCCATCTGTTGAAGTATCTTCCGTTTCCGGTGAAGTCTCTTCAGCACCTGAAAAGGAAATGCCATCAGCCGATGAGGTTAAAGAAGCATCGGCTGAACCTGATACAGAACAGGCGTTTGTAGCCTCCAAAGGGAATATTCTTGAAAAAGAGGATCCGGCGTATCGCCTGAGAACTTTTTTGGACACCTATTGCCAAACATACGAAAACAAAAATCTAGACAAATTTTTTACCTTTTTTGCGCCGGATGCCTCCGAAAACAACCGGCCGTTTCATGAGTTGATGCCCAAGTACCGAAAAAATATGGAGATGATCGATTCGTTTAAGTACCGGATTGAAATTTTAGCCTATTCTACACAAGCTGACACCGGAAACGTCCGGATCCAGGGAAAATTTTTCACCCAATACCTGTTGCACGGAGGATCCTGGAAAGATAACAGCGGCAATATTTCCATGGAGCTCGTAGAGCATGGCGATTCATTCCTGGTAAAGCAGCTTAATTATTGAACCCAGAACCCTTGCCTGTCCCGTCAAGCAGTTTGACGGGGAACCCTGAACCCAGAACCCAGAACCTTTGAACCCTTGAACCCAGAACCCAGAACCTTTCCAAGGATACTCATGTCAAAGACAACCAATATATTATTGGTTGCTGTTTCCCTTCTTTTCCTTAGTGCCACAAATGCACCCGCTAGTAATGTTCTTGAATTTAAGTATATTTTTTCAGACCAATTTTTTAGCGGAGAAAATCCTCTGGGAAAAGAGATCGACCCTGATTTGGCTAAAGCCAAAGAAGCGGTTATCACGGCTTGTAAAGCATGGGAGGCTGCAACCGGCGGAAGCGTCAAATTTACTCCGGCAAACAATCCGGAAGACGCGGACATCATTTTTGAAGGATGGTCGAAGAGGGGACCCGGTGTTTCCATCCAGGATGAGATGCTGTGTTTGGATGAGAACGACATCGGCAATCTATTTTCTGAATACATGCCTGAAGCACTCGGTTTCACAATATTTGACGATTGCAATTCAAATTGTCGTTTCCCGGAATCTTGGGATCCGGCTGACGCGGATAATGATCACAGAGCAAGAGTATTTTTTCATAAAAAAACAGAGCCGTGGTTTTGCGTATTGGACGAAGAAAAGGTCCTGTTTGATGAAGCCCAAAGGGATGTGATCCGCGTGGCCATGCGAGAGGTTGGTCATGCCCTGGGCTTTTGTGAATATCCTGACGGAGATGTCAATGAATGCGGCTTGACGCCGCCATGCATTAGAGACAGTGCTTCAATTATGTGCAAAAACCAGGTGCGTTGTTTGCAGGAAGGTCGGGACGGACCGGTGCCGTTGGGGGGAATGGACGATATGGATCATCCGGGTGTCCGAGACCTGACGCGTTTTGATAAAAAAAGCGTTTTGAAAAAATTCTTTCCAGAGACAAAGATACTCTACGGAAGGGTTCAGGACGCCGATGGAAACCCGATCCCCGAAGCGGTTTTAAGTACGGAAGACGGTAAGTTTTTTGCCAGAACCAATCCTAACGGGATTTATTCCCTGTGGCACATTGTTCCGGGCACGTATTTCATTAAGGTGCATCATCCTGAATACGATCAGGATGTCGCCGAGATTATCGCTGTGTCCCCGGAAGCGCCGGACATGGTAATTAAAGATTTTAAATTCATAAAAGGTTCTCAAGTCATGCATGGGAACACCCGGGTTGTCCCATCCGTGGGTGGGCCGGATGATATATTCACTATTGTGGCTACATTTCCAGGTGCTTTTGATAAACCGCCGGGTTCGGCAAAACTATTGCTTGACGGCCAATTGGTGAATGAAGTTTCAATACCAATTACCACCGGGCCGCCACCACATGTTTTCTCATACTATGGTCTTACGGGTTTAAAGCCCGGAGAACATTATTACGAGTTTAAAGTCGCCCAGCGGGAAGGAGACCGGCAGCAAACCCTGAACGGTTCTTTTAAGGTGAGCCGGCCTTCCGGCATCCGGTTTGCCGTTGAGTCCATCCCATCCATTGTAAGCGTTGGAAAGGACAACCATGCAACGGTCAGCGCCCGGTTGGAAAATAAAAACGGAGAACCTCTGGCCGGCGAGACGGTTCGATTTCAAACGAGTTTCCCGGGATTCTTTACGCCTTCCAGTGGAGAAGTGATGACCAACGCTCAAGGGCTCGCCGAGATCATCTTCACGCCGGGTTCCAGCGGGAATGCGACCATTACGGCCGTTCCGCCGGACGGTCCTTTTGTGACCACCTCGATAAGCTGCACGTCACGGCCCATAAGTATCGCACTAGAATTCCATTCTGCCGGTAAAAATTCTTTTAAGGTGATATCCGGCCTTGATTATATTACGGACAAACGACCTGTGGCCGGCGAGGCTGTAAAATGGCGTTTACAACCTTCCGAAGGCTGTACCTGGAAAAAAAGTCCTGATCAGAAAACCAACCGCAACGGCAAGGCCTTTGGAACGTTTACAATCGGAACAGATGAATCCAGGCGGGTGAGTGTGACGACGACCCACATCCCCACAGGCACTTCAGGAACCGGATCGTTTATCTTTTGGGGCAGCGAGAGGGTTCAGATCCAGCCGGCAAGAAATCTGGGGAAGGCGACCGAACCTTGCGAGTGGTCCACAAACGGATTCTTTGCGGTCAGACATACAAACGGCTCCGGGTTATCCATATACCGTGTGTCTGACTGGAGAAAAGTCTGGTCTAAAAAAAGACGTTCAGGCAAGTACCATTCGTTTTCTTTTTCACCGAACGGCAAGAAGCTCGCAACAGGTGTTTTTAAGGATAAAGATGAGATTGCCGTCTTAAATGTTCCGGCCGGAAAAGTTGATGATGTATGGGACGCCTCCGTTGAGGGTGAATCAAAAACAACGGACAGATCGTTCGTCTGGAAGGGGAGTGATATTTACGCAATTCAGAACGACAATGTTATCCGTAAATGGTCGGTATCCGGAAGCCTTGAAATGGATTTCACTCACGACGCTGAAATTGAAGAATTCAGGTTTAACCCGGCTGTAGATTCTCAATTTGCAGCACTGGATAAAAGTGGAGTGCTGAAAATCTGGGATAAGAACAGTGCTGCGCCGGTAAAAACCGTTAAAGTGGAATCCTTCTCGACGGGCAGACTCAAATGTCTTGCATGGAGCCGTGACGGGAAGAAACTTGTTGCAGGTTCCGGCATCGGGGATACAGGGGTCATTTATATATTTGACACGTCCTCTTGGAGTAAAAGCGGATTTGACCTGCCCGATCTTGGGAATGTCAATTCTCTGGATTACAATAATGATTCTTCCAGGCTGGCTGTTGGGCACGACAAAGGTCTGATGGTTTTAAATGCAAAAACATATTCGGTGGAGTATTATAATACGGCCGCGACAAACCATGTCCGATGGAGTCCCGACGGCTCCATGCTGGCGGCCGGCGGTCAGGTATACGTCTTTAGTGATTCCAATTTCAACGGTCCTAAAATTCATATTGCCGCACCTCAAAGCAATGCTTTTTTTAGCGGCGATTCCACTGAGATTAAGGGAAAAATTGCCGGTCTCCATAAAATCCGGTCAGCCGGAGTCTCCGTGAATGGCGGCGAACCGGGTGCATTGGCTCTGGGATCTGACGGCGCTTTCAAAAAAAAGATTTCTTTGAAAGACGGGCGGAACACAATTCTGATCCAGGCGGAGGATTTGTTAAAGAACACCGCATCTTTTTCCATGACGGTCGGCCGGCTGGCGGATTCCACACCGCCGGCATTAACCGAACCCAATGTTGGTTCAGCCAAACACAGGTCCATTTTTCAATCCGGGTGCTCGATGGTGATTCAGGCATCGACACTTCAAAGGTGACAGCCGGAACCCGGCTGCCGGAAGGCGATACAGGGGCAACGGTTCAGCTTTACGATGACGGAAATCATGGAGACAAAGAACCCGGCGACGGCCTGTTTGCCAATTGGTGGAATTCCAGCGAAGGCGGGGAAGGGTTTCATGCCGTCGATTTTTATGCTGTGGACCAGGCCGGAAATACCGGCAGCCTTGAAGGCGGTGTAAAAATTTTTGTATACGATCGGCCGGAAATTAAAAAACCCTATCTTTCGACAACCACTCCGCTGTCAAAGGAACCGGTAAACGTCAATGCAGTGATAACGGATACCTCAGGGGTACAGTCCGCCGATTTGCTCTATTCCACAGATGCCGGGCGTTCATGGAATCGGTTGGACATGTCCTCCGCCGGAGCCACGTATATCGGAACCATTCCACCCCAGGAAGCTGGAACCGTTTACTATAAAATTAAAGCGCTGGATCTTCATGGTTTTGACAGTGAAACCGGTTCTTATGCATACATTGTCCGTGATGATACCGGACCGATGATCAGTATTCAACAGCCCTCAACAACCGCAGCGGCATTTACATCGGAACCTTTTATCCTTGTTTCAGGACGTGCGGCCGATATAGACGGCCCCGGTCTTAAAAGCGTGACATGTAGTTCCGGAGCCGCCAACACAGGGACGATAGAAGAGTGGTCGTTCAGGATACCCTTGAACAAAGGGATAAATCCCATTACCGTCGTTGCCGAATCTCTGAACGGAAAACTGGCCATCGATTCCATAGAAGTTACATATGCCCTTAAACTGGCTGCACCGGCATTCTCGCCGGATGTTCCCCATATTTTCACTGATCCTGTATCGGTGGGAGTCTCTACTTTAGATAAAGGCGCCATTATCCGTTATACCACCGACAACACGGATCCCACTGAAGCATCACCGGGTGTTACATCACCGATTTTGATTGCAGAAACAACGACAATTAAAGCCAGAGCCTACATGCCCGGATGGACACCGAGCGATACGGCCGTAGGAACTTTTACTTTAAAGAAAAAGAAAAAGACAGATGTCGTAAAGGCGGCATCCCCTCCAAAAGAAAAATCGGCAGTCAAATCTGAATCCGTATCGTCTCCAAAAGAAAAATCTGCCAAAAGACCGGAACCCGTTCCAAAAAAAGAGACGCCAAATTTAGAAAAAAAATCTGATGCCATCGTAAACCTCGCACTTCAGGTTGCTGCATTCAAAGACAGAAAATTTGCCGAAGACCTGGTAAAAAAACTTAAAAACAAAGGATTTTCTGCATACAGTGTTCCGGGGAAGTCACCTGGAAAGGCGACTTGGCACAAAGTCAGAATCGGTCCTTTCAAAAACAAAGAAGACGTCGAAACCGCACTGGAGGGGTTAGGAAAATACAAGAAAAAAGCCATCATCATTGTCGATCAGACCGGAGCTTTGCCTGAGAGAAAAGAAGTGCCCAAGCTTTCGGCTAAAAAAGATTTAAAAACCAAACCCGCTGTTCAGGCGCCGCCGGTTTCACCCAAAGTTTCTTCGGCTCAGAAAAAACCAAAGGCCGCCAAGCCGACGGGCAAGCAGGCATCAGCGGTTGAAACTAAAAAGAGCACCGTTAAAAAGAAA
>JAFCZV010000017.1 GCA_019314155.1 Deltaproteobacteria bacterium | reverse complement strand
TTACGGAGTAAACGAGCGGTTCATGTTAACATCCAAATAATGCGAGCTTTTTCACAGCTTCGGAAAATGCTGTCAACCCATGAAGATTTAAAGAAAAAAATCGAGTCCATGGAGAATAAATACGATGAACAATTTCGAATTGTATTTGAAACTATAAAACTGCTTTGGTCTGAGGAGGATAAACCAAAGAAAAAAATCGGATTCAGAGTAAAAAAGAAACAAAAAGCTTACGTTAAAAGAACTAAAAAGAATAAACCATCCCTGGAGGGTTCATTTACACCAAAGGCGAAAAAAATCTGGGAAGCCATCGCCGGCGATATTCAGGTCAAAATTTTGAATAATACCTGGTGTGCTCATTGCGTAAAGGGGTCTTCCATCGGCAACCTGATCGGCAAGATCGAGTCCGGCATGCTGGTTCTCAGGGGCGTTTGTTCGCATTGTGGCGGCCCCGTGGCCCGGGTTATCGAAAATGAATGAAACTAACGAATTTGTTGACTGGGTGAAGGAGACCTTTTTGGTTGCACGGTCGAAAGACAGGGAGATACCACAGTTAACGAGTCTAAAGCCACGATTAACCCCTGATGAGGTCGTTGCTGTGGTTTGTAATGAATTTAATTGGGACCGCCATCTGATTTTACAAAAAGGTCGCAAAAAAATTTGGCAGGGCTTGCCTTTTTGATTTTAATGATATATGTAATGAACAAGAATTGATTTCAGGATTTGCTAATGGCAATACATTAAGTCGTTGCTTAAGGGAAATCCACCCCTTATCTTGAGAATAATGTTTTTCCTCATCATTTCCATATTTGGTGGTAATTTTGTGACCATCATAATATAGGAAAGGTACATGGATTCCATTGTCGACCCCAAAGATTTTCCTGCTAGCCACAAATGTACATATTTGAATGCCGCTAATGTGGCCTTAATGTACCAAGGCGCTGAAAAAGCTATCATCGAATGGGAAAAAGACCTTGCTGAAAATGGCAGCATAAACTTTGATGAAACGGCTGAAGCAACCGTATTCGGTGATTTGCACAGTGCCGCCGCACGTCTTTTTAATGCTAGGCCTGAGGACATTGCAGTAGGCTCCAGCGCAACAGAACTTATCAGTTCATTGGCCTGGGCGGTCGCCCCTGGGTTTGAGACCAATGTGGTCAGTACGGATATCGTATTTCCTAGCACACTTTATCCCTGGCTTCGTGTAGCAAGGCATACGAACTGTGAGATTAGGTTGGCTAAGGGGCAAAACAGTTATGCCAACCCAGATGATGTGATCCAACTAATCGATAATCGTACAGCTGTTGTGTGCGTTTCGCACGTTGAGTACGGAGGTGGACAGCGCTATGATCTGTTAAAGATGGCGGATGTGGCGCATGACCACGACGCTCTCTTAGTGGTAGATGCAACTCAGTCTGCCGGTGCCGTTCCGATAGATGCACCTGCATGTGGTGTGGATGTTTTAGTTTCCGGCGGCTACAAGTGGCTTTGCGGACCATTTGGTGCAGCGGTGATGTATCTTGCACCTCATTTGCAGAATGAGTTAGACCCCGGATTAGTAGGATTTCGCAGTCATAAAGACATGTGGGATCTTCAGGCGGACCGACTCGAGTTACCGACAACGGCACAGCGTTTTGAATATAGTACCATGGCTTATGGCTGTGCAATAGGTTTGGCGCGTTCAATAGAATACTTGGTGGATGTCGGTTGAAGGTTTGGAAAAGCGCAACGTGGAAATTATCTCGCCTCGTAATGATACAGAGCAGACCTCCATTGTGGCTGCACGGTTTCCGGGAAAGGATCCGGCGGAAGTGGCTCGAAGACTTAAGGCGGCTCAAATTATGGTTTCATTGAGAAAGGATTTTGTCAGGTTTTCTCCCCACCTTTACAACCAGTCAGATGATATTCAACAAGCTTTGGACAGAATTGAAGAAATTCTATAACGGTACTATGTTCTATTCTTCTGTGAGCAGTGCAGACGACGCGGAAAACTTCAAAATAACATAGCCTTGAAATTGCTGTGATATCATTTTTTTCAATTGAGGCAGATCTTATTGCTGGGTTTGCCTTTTTGATTTTTTATGGCTTTTACGATATATGTAATCAGCCCGAATTGACTTCGGGTTGTTGTTTTGGCAAGCAATATTTAATATATGTGAGAAGTTATAGAATCTTATTTATAGGAAGATCTTTAAATGAGAACTGATAGCTTCAAACGCCGACTTGCTGCAATTTTGAGCGCTGACGTAGTAAGTTACAGTCGGCTTATGTCCATGGACGAGGTGGCAACCGTCCGGAGCTAACGGCTTACCGGGTTGAGATGACGGAGCTTGTTGATGTGCACAGATAAATGGGGGTCGGGCCATATTATCTTATTGATATTACAACTAAAGTTGGGTAACGTTCGGCTGCACGCCGGGGTTGGGCCGTACGCTCAGCCACCCTGCCACCCGCTCACCCAACATGATGACCGTGAGATTCGGGACGGCACGTGGAACCGCCGGGATCACGGATGCGTCCACGACCCAGAGGTTTTCGACGCCGCGGACATGACAATACTGATCGACGACGGCACCGGCGTCGCCCTCCGGTCCCATCCGCGCCGTGCCGAGCGCGTGACAGTACGTGCCGATGTGTTCGAGGATGTAGCTGCGGAGAAGATCATCGGAACAGACGATTTCCTCGCTAAGAGCGATAACGCCGTGGGTCTCTCGCTTGAGGGGCCCTGAGCTGGCGAGCCTCCAGGCAAGACGTGTCGCCAGCATCAGGCGCCGCATGTCCTCGGGATCGGCTCCGTAGTTGAGTTCAATCCGGGGCTCCAGCTCCAAATCGGCGTTCGTGAAGCGCAAACATCCATGACCCCGCGGAATCATTAACGCGGCTCGCAACACGGCCACGACCGGAACGCCAGCGGCGGCGAGCAGCGACGGCGACCCGCTGATGTCCAGATGGGTAGTCATCACCACTTGCATGTCGTCCGGTTCCGTCGAGCCCTCAGCGGTGAACGTAGCCATCACCTGGAAGCGGGGGTCGCGGCCCGGTACGCACTGGCCCGGTTTGGGTCGTAGGTACACTGGGACTGCCGCGTGATCCCAGAGCTGTGCCCCCACCCCCGGAGCATCGACCTGTACCTCGATTCCGAGCTCGCGCAGATCCTTCGCTGGCCCAATTCCAGACCGAAGCAGAATCGCAGGCGAGCCAATGGCTCCGGCTGACAGCACGATCCTCTTTGCCGACACCACGACGCCACCCGCAAGTTCCACGCCGAGCGCACGCTTGCCGTCGAACAGTACCCTGCTAACGATGATTTCGGGCCGGATAGTGAGGTTAGGCCGCTTCCGTGCGGCTTCGAGATACGCAAGCGCGGTCGATATCCGGGTCGTCCCTTCCCGGTTCATAGGCCATGGACCGACGCCGATAGCACCGACCGCGTTGTGGTCGCTCACGGCATCGAATCCGATCTCGCGGCAGGCGTCGTAGAAGGCGCGTTGGATCGGGATGAGTTCGTCTTTCGAGTAGCGGTTGATCGTTATCGGGCCGCTCCTGCCGTGGATGTCTGCCTCTCCGCTCGCGTCCGACTCGATCTTCTTGAAGAACGGCAGAACCTGTTCCCAACCCCATTCCGTGTTGCCGCGCTTCACCCAGGCGGCGAAATCCGCAGGTCTGCCCCACTGCGCCGCCGCTGCGTTGATCGCCGAGGTGCCGCCGGTGACCCTGCCACGGCGGTAGGGCATGGTTCGGCCCGGGACCGGGGTCGCCACGAAATTCCAATCATGCTGCATTCCTGCGAGATCCATAGAGTCCATGAGATCGGGTGGCATTTCAGAACGCGACGCATAATCTGGGCCCGCCTCGAGCAGCAACACCGCACAGTCGGGATCCTCGGAGAGGCGTGCCGCCACAGGTGCACCTGCCGATCCGGCACCAACTACAACGAAGTCATACGACATCTCGCCTCCTATGGTTCTTGGGCCACTTCCTGTGGATCCGTCGGCCCAACATTAATATTAAATAGACGTCTTGTTTTTGTTCCATTTTATGAGTTGCACCTCGAAACTGATAACCCTCAGCATGGTACTAATGCCACAATTGAACACTGACAGCCTGACTCAATAATTGCGGGTAACCCCATATGGCGGAGTGCTAAAACAAGAAAAAAAGCAGAGTGAATCTGACAACAAATAATTTTAACTATCTGCTTCGGTGCACATTGAATTAAAACAATAGTTTCTACACTTTGATGTTTTGGTTATTATGAAAAACATTCTCAGGGTCATACTTTTTTTTGATTTGTTTCAGTCGAGCATAGTTCACGCCGTAAGCCGACGCCACTCGGTCGCCTTCGTCTCCAGTCATGAAGTTCACATAGGCGCCAGCTGAGGCGTAGGGCGCAGACGCTTCAAAAAACGCACGTGCCCATGCAATACAGGTCTCATCCTGCGCTGCCTCATCCCATCGTCCGTGTACGTTCAGGACAAACTTTGCGTCCCGATGACCATATGCCATGGCATCCGATGAAACGCGATTGGCTGCGCCTTCGATAAGCCCCACGAATATCTCACACTGTGGTGAAGGCAACTTGCCCGCAAATTCGATAATCGAATCCAGCGCGCCATCACCGAGTTCCGTAAAATTATGGGACTTCCAGTAGTTCCTTGCGCCAGGCGTGAGCAATGGGTCAAAGACCTGCTGCCACTGTGCGTATGGCTGAGCACCAATGTGTTCACCATAAGCGTCTCCGAAACTACGCAAAGGATTGATCAGCTTCTCACCTTCTGCTATATCCCCTGCATAGAAAATGGCCAGCACAATGACTTCTTTGCCATGTACATCCTCGGGAAGAAAAGGCAATGGCGGCGCCTTCCGAAGGACGACCCAAATATTAAGTTCCTCGGGCGCTGATTTTACAAATTCACGATACTTTTCGAGCACTTGCTTTGCTTGATCGATTGGAAAAACAAGCAATCCAGCCAATATTTCGGGTCCCACGGGATAGAGCGCGAATTCGAACTGGGTGACGACACCGAAATTGCCGCCTCCGCCTCGAATCGCCCAGAATAGATCAGTGTTTTCATCTTTCGAAACTTGTATCTTTCTTCCATCCGCCGTTACCATTTCCGCGGAAACAAGATTATCGATTGTCATACCGTATTTACGCGTTAACCATCCAAAACCGCCACCCAGCGTCAGTCCCGCAATACCGGTGGTTGAATTAATTCCCACCGATGTCGCCAATCCATGGGCCTGTACCGCTTTATCAAAATCGCCGAGTGTGGCCCCGGGTTCTACATAGGCACGCCTTTTATGTGCATCAACTCTTACAGTTGTCATATTAGAAAAATCGATCACCACGCCATTATCGCACAAAGCACTCCCAGCGATGTTGTGCCCACCACCTCTGATGGATATCTCTAATCCGTTTTCACGGGCATAAGAGATTGCATGCGGTACGTCGTCAGCTTCTGCGCACTGTACAATGATAGCCGGCCGACGATCGATCATGGCATTCCATATTTCCCGAACTTCGTTATAATTGGGATCATCAGGAAGCACTATTTGACCCTTCACTTTGTTTTTAAGCGTCTCAAATTTTTCATTCGATTGTATTTTCATGATGTTCATCCTTTCATTTGTGGAAATTGTAAAAAACCCTATCTTCAAAATTTTCGTTTCACTGCAGGAGAACTTTCATAATCATCCCGTTTGCTCCCACACTATTAACACTTGGGAAGGTCACAGTATTAGATTCAACAATCGGAATCTGAGGGCTTTCAGCGTGTTGAAGACTCCACGTACTTTTTTAGGGCAACCGCGTTGTTTAGCCGGTGCTCTTTCGAGCTGTAAGTAAAAGTTACTGTTCCCTTACGTACATACTCCAGAAGTTCGTTTACCAATTCTGGATTATCGTCTAACTCTGCAAAGTAGCGAGACTTGAATTCAGACCATTTCTCAGGATCGTGACCATACCAGCGACGAAGCTCAGTTGAAGGGGCTAGTTCTTTCGGCCAGAAGTCTATTTTTGCCTTCTTTTTCGAGATACCCCTGGGCCAAAGCCGATCAACGAGGATTCGATAGCCGTCATCATTGCTGGGACTATTATATGATCGTTTAATCTTTATCTCCATTTATCAGCCTCCGCATAACGAAAGGCTCAGCCGCAGGGGTTCAGCGGAACTGGGAATCCGCCCGAAGGGTGGGACTGAGCGGAGCATAGCGAGCGCAATCTCACTGTGGAGCTGTTGGCTGCAGCTACTGGTTCTGGCGCTGGATCAAACGTCCGGTGCAATGTTCTGATTCAGTCGGAACATGTTCTGCGGGTCGTACTTGTTCTTGAGCTTCACGAGGCGCTCGTAGTTGACGACACCGTAGGCGGCACGAACCCGCTGGTTTCCTTCCTCCCCGGTCAGAAAGTTCACGTTGACACCACCGGTGGAGAACTGCTGCATGGCCGACCAGCATCCCCGCGCCCATGCGACTTGTTCATCCGTCTGCGCAGGGTCCTCCCAGGAGGCGGCGACGTTCAGCACATAGGCGGCGTTTCGATTTCCTGCCGGTGTGTCGGTCTCCCCGAAGCGTGCCAGCGCGCCGCCGAGCTGAAAGAGCAAGATCGCCGAGTGGGGCGAAGTAATCTTCACCGCATGATCCATGAGAACACCACCTGCAGCCTCCGAGAACTCGGGCAGGTACTCGGATTTCCAGTAGTAGTGGCGTCCCGGGGGCTGTGCGGCGTCGAGCATCGACTGGTGAACCACAAACGGCTTGGGTGTGATGACATCCGCCAGCGGATCCCCGAACTCCTTCAACGGCCGGACGGCGCGTTCTCCGTCTTCGAGGCTCCCGGAGTGGCAAACGGCAATCGCCACGATTGGCTTGCCATGCACCTCTTCCGGCAAAAACGGTGCAGGTGGGGCCGGACGCAGGTTCAGAAGACAGCAAAGCTCATCGGAAGCGCCGGCGGAGAACTCGCGAAAGAACTTTACCACCTCGCGAGCCCTTTCCATCGGGTGGATCACCATTCCGGCCGTGACCTGCGGTCCGACAGGATAAGCCTGGTACTCGAAGGATGTGACGACGCCGAAGTTGCCCCCACCTCCACGTAGCCCCCAGAAGAGGTCGGCATTTTCTTTTTCGCTCGCTGTGAGAAAAGAGCCATCGGCGGTCACCACATCGGCGGAGAGCAGGTTGTCGCAGGTGTAGCCGTATCTGCGCGTGAGCCAGCCGAAGCCTCCGCCTAGGGTCAGCCCGGCGATGCCGGTGTCGGTGACGATGCCTGCGGGCACCGCCAGCCCGAAAACCTGGGTCTCTCGGTCGAGATCGCCTAGGTTGCAGCCCGGCTGAGCGCGAACCGTGCGGGTCTCCAGATCGACATGAATACCCTTCATACCCGATAGGTCAATCGTCAGCCCGTTATCGCAGAGAGCGGTTCCTGCAATGTTGTGGCCGCCGCTGCGGACCGAGAGGCGCAGGTCGTTCTCACGGGCGAAGTTGACCGCGGCGATGACGTCGGCCGTTCCACTGCAACGAACGATGAGGGCAGGCCGCTTGTCTATCATGGCGTTCCAGACCTTACGGACATCATCGTAGCCCTCATCGTTGGGTTGGATAAGCTCACCACGCAGACCTGCCTTGAATGTTTCTATGGTTGTTTCATCAAGCATGATGTCCTCCTTATATTCAATTAGATGTGCGGCTAAGATCCCAACCCCTTTAGGTTTCGACACATTTCGCGTAGCGTTCAGTATCGACCTGATAGTCATATTGCTGCATTTTTAACTCCTTTCATTGCTGAGCGCCAACCGTCAACCAAATAACTTTAGGGAATAACCGGCTGGGTTTGACTTCAGCGAAAATCTTAATTAAGGGCTTGTTAGCCTGTTAATTTCAAATCCCTTTTCATCTTCAAGGAATAAAAAAATCAACTCCAGTGTACGGTAATCTAATATCTGTTCTTCCCATCCAAGGTCTTTAAGAGCCTGCTTTAGGCCGGCCGACTCAAAAGATCTTCCCCTATAAACTACATTAGATACATCTTTTATAAGCCGATTTATTTCAATGGTAGCCAAGTCTCTTTCTCCGAGTCTTGATAATATAATTTCCATAAATTTTGACATGTCTTGCACCTAAAATCATCTACAAAGGTTGCTATCTTTTTGGTTTGCAGCGACATTCAAGGTCTTTTCGATATTTTGTCACGAGCATTTATCGAGCATTTATTAGCTCAACTTTATATGTCGGAATTTATCTCAGTAGTAGAAAATCATAGATTTTTCAAAAAGAGGCTGTTGTAAGCGCAGGAGGTATATTGCAACTATATTCTTCGGTATAGTCTATTGCACTTCCATCATTAAATTTTTCAGATTGCGCAGAATTTTGTATTGCGTTCAATAATTTACAATCTTGAATACAATCCTCCTTGGATAGATTTTTCCTGGCACAGTTTTTACATGGGGAAGCGATCATATTACCCTCTCATTTAGCTAAGAATCTCATATGAAAAAAAAATGAACATAAGAAATTAGGTCCTTTTATCCCTAACCGTATTGACGGTCTCCATTCCTTCCGAATGTGAAATCGTGTAGATTTGAATTCTCTTTTTTTCTTTCAAAAGGCTCTTTGTTCCAAGCAATATCCCGAATCTGTCAGATCTCACATGTTGCTCCAAATCTTCACGAGTTTCCCATTCTCCGATTATGCTGACATAATTCTCGTCCTCGGTATTTTGGAAAACGTGATAGCCCAGACAGCCCTTCTCTTGGCGCGTTGGCTCAATCATTGAGAGAAGCGTTTGCATAACCTCTTTTCGCTTTTCTGGACATACATTCATCGTTATCCTGACGATTATCATGATCTCTTCACTTTCGATATCCTCTACTCTCGGATTTTTGACAAAATTAAAGAATAAACTCTCATTACATGATCAAACATTTTCAAGTTTCGTGCCATTCAGGATAAACTAAAAACAATTTTGTTCAACATGTTTAAATAATTCAAAATATATAGATTAAACAGATTGGCAATAGGGGAAAAATAAGCACAAAAAATGGTCATATACGACCATTGGTCATATATGACCACATTGTGGTATTTCAAATGTGATGTTGCTGGTTCTCTATAATGAAATACGAATTTACAAGTTATTGCTTAAACAAACCGGATAAAAAGGGAATTGGAAGAAAATTATCTTTGTATTTTTTATCTTCAGATTATTGTATGATCTGTTTTCCAGATTAAAAACCAATAGATTGGACAATAATAGGTCAGCTATGGCTTTCTGATACCAAGTTTTCGCATGCGGGCGCGTAAAGTACTACGGTCGAGCCCAAGAATTTCTGATGCTCCATTTTTCCCACTAATTTTCCAGTTGGCCTGCTCTAGCACCCGGACAATATAGTCATGTTCAACTTTTTTCAGAGTTTTTTGCTTTGTTGTCAAATCCTTATACCGTTTCTTCAGTTCATCCATTAAGCGTAGTTTTGGACCCGAAGAGTTGATCACCGCCCGCTCGATCACATTTTCAAGCTCCCTAATATTGCCGGGCCAGTTATAATTCTGTAAGGTATTCATAACACTCGTCGGGATGTTTTTAATGGACTTACCCAGTTTTCTTGAAATTTTATCGACGAAAAATTCCACAAGCAGAGGAAGGTCTTCCATACGTTCTCGAAGTGGCGGTACCGTAATCGGAAAAATATTTAACCGATACCAGAGATCTTCCCGGAACCGACCATTGCGGACTTCTTCCTCCAAATTGCGGTTGGTAGCGGCTATTATACGAACATCGGCTTTGATGGTTTGGGAGCTGCCTAGCCGTTCAAACTCCCCATCCTGAAGCACCCTGAGCAGCTTGGGCTGCAGTTCCAGTGGCAGTTCGCCAATCTCATCCAGAAAAATGGTGGCGCCGTTGGTCACCTCGAAACGACCCAACTGTCTGGCATATGCACCGGTGAAAGCACCTCTTTCATGGCCGAACAGTTCACTTTCGATGAGGTTTAATGGAAGTGTGGCGCAATTTACCTTTAACAAAGGTCGATCTTTGCGTGAACTGGAGCCATGAACGGCCCGGGCAACCAGCTCTTTGCCGGTTCCGGTCTCACCAAGAACGAGTACGGCCGTGTCTGTCGTTGCAATCTGCTCAACCTTGTAGAGCACGTAATTCAAATCGTTGCTTTGGCCGATAATGTTTTCAAAATCGTGTTCCAATTTGATTTCTTCTTGAAGATAAGCCTTTTCAGCTTCAAGATTTTCTTTTAACTTCTTTATTTCAGAAAGTGCATTCTTTAGGTTTTGTACTGCTTCAACGCGCTCAGAGATGTCCTGGAGCGATCCAGACATCCTGGTGGCGTTTCCCTTGCTATCCCAGATCGCCTGGCCACGTGCCAAAAAGTATCGAAATTCGCCCGATTTTGTTCGAAGACGGTATTCAACATTGTATGGAACACGCTTTTGAAGATGGCGCTCAACGGCAGCCCAGGTGACATCAGCGTCCTCCGGGTGCAAGAGATTGCGTAAAGTATCCATCATGCCGGGGAATTCCTCGGACGAATACCCCAATATTTCGCAAAAACGATCGGAATAAAAGACGGTGTCCGAGGTGATGTCCCAGTCCCAAAGGCCATCCGTAGAGCCTGCGACAGCCAGTGCATACCGTTCTTCGCTCTCACAGACCGCTTCCTCCGCCCGCTTGCGCTCCTCTATTTTCTCCTCCAGTTGTTCATTTGTTTTTACAAGTTCAGCAGTGCGCTTTTCTACCTGTTGTTCCAGTTCGTTGCGGGCTTTTCGAAGTTCCTTCTCGATCTGCTTCCGCTCAACTATTTCTCCTATTAACCTTGCTGAAGCTTTTAATCGTTTTTTGGCATAATCTATGATAAAACGAGGTCGGGACTGATACAATTCAGCTCGTTCAATCAGTTCTTCCACATCGAGAGCAAACCTTTCTGAGATTTCTTTAAGTTTTTGGGAATCACGAGGGGGATCGCCGTATCCCATATTAATAGACCCGATTACACTTTCTCCTGCGAAAATAGGAACGGCATAGAGCCAAATTCCTCCACAACATTCAACATCAATTGTTTTGCCAGTTTCTATGGAAATTTTCGAAGCTTCTTTCCAACAAGATTCATGGCAGAGCCACTTACCACTTTTCAATGCTTCGCTGTTATCATTGGTATCGCAGAGGTTGCGTGATGTTTGATCAAGATACTTACACCAGTTTGAAGCAAAAAGGCCTAAAGCATAATCTCCATTTTTTTCGTAAACAGCTGTTGAGGTGTCAAGCAGATGGAGAAAGTCTGCCACAATGTCAGATAGGACAATTTCTCTTACTGATTCCAAAATCTCTCTTTCATTATTGAGTTCAGATAGATTACCATATGGCTGTATATAATCTTCATTCTGAACAGATTCGGACTCAAGGCTTTTAGTCAGGAGCCATTCAATCTGTCGCAGTGCCTCCTCGGCTTTCTTTCTCTCATTTATTTCAACTTTCATCTCATCGTTGATTTCTTCCAATTCTATAGTTCTTTTTTCCAACTGCCTAATCATTGGGTTAGTAATCCGGATAAAGAAACTAGTACCAATCAACACCACCAAGACAGTGAAAAGCACTCCTATTAAACCGGTCTTCATAAACGGTGCCCGCACCTCAGACATATCAATCTTAGCCACTATACCCAAGTTCAATTCTGATACTGGCTCATATGCTGCTAATACCTTTTTTCCGCGATAATCAATACCAACGACAGTTCCTGATTGACCTAATAAAGCTCGCCGCATGGGTTCTGCTAACCCCGATTCAAAAGGAACTGGCTTTGGCTTATTGAGATCATAGTGCCGGTGGCTAAGCAGGAACACAATATTTTGATCTTCTTTCCTAGAGAGAGTAAATTCTCCTGTCTTGCCAAAACCTGTGTAGTGTTCATGTGCATCGATGATCTGGCTCAAGGTGGCTGGTCTCGACCCTCCTGGATAATTTTTGCTGTAAATAGCGTCAAATCGAGCAATAGCTTCAATAAGACGGGCCTGACTTTGAGCGGTTTCCATCAGCCGTACCCGTTGTTCCTTTAGAGCTGTCTTGTATAAGATTAATATGGTAACCCCTGCAACAACTATACAGGCAGTTACCATTATCGCAATCAATAAAAACATCCTTTTGCGCTCACTCATAGTTTGCCTCCTGGCACCTTCCTCGGCTTCCATAAAATAGCTTCTGCTTCAAATCCTTTTTCCAAATTTTTCATAAGTTGGTTTTCTGATCATTGGGAACACCTCCAATATGAAAAACAAAAAAGGCCCATAACTTTGGTATCGTTTTACCATATATGAGCCTTAATACGTCACATAGGGACTTACCCCCTGAAACTAATTATGGTTTATGAAAATTTATCATCTTTAAGGGTATTATACATTATTCGACAATTAATTTGCAAGCAGGAACTTGAGGTCACAAATTGTGACCTCAAGTTGAGACGGTATACGAATTGCAATGCCAGATGACTTCATTAAAGCTTGACAAGGTTATCATTAGATGATAAGCATAATGACCAATGCCCATGCATTTAAGCCCAAAAAGAAGAAATATGGTGCTCGTAAGATTACTTGGGACCATAAACCCTAACGTTGCAAAAGTCGAGGGTGCTGCAAATCCGAGGCGTAAAGGGTGAAGCTGTAGTATTTTACCGCAAACTCTTTACAACGAAGGAGTTGCGGCGCCATCGGCTTTCCCATTGGGTAAATAACATGGCTGTTTTCACTATTTTCATGATGTCACTTGGAGTCAATTCCATCAAAGCAAAGAAAAAGTCTGGAAATGCTGAATACTATAGTCATTAAACTCATCTTGCCATGTTATTTATGCAACTTTAGGGTAAACATAAGATGAATAAAGTTACTCCATATGAGTTTGAATCCGCAAGCCAACTATTAGAAGATTTTTGGCTTGCAGTAGATGAAATATTAAAATCATAGGCGATATTATGAGAAAAAAGATATTAAAGATCGGGATCATTCCTCGAGAGGACTATAAAAAAAGAACAATAGCAATTGCACGAGGGGAATATAAACCCAAGAAGGGTGAGCCGAAAGTATGGTTTGAGTCAATAAACTCAATGGCACAAGTTCTGAGTAGCGAAAATCAAAAATTGTTAAAGGTTATCAACGAAAAGAAGCCAACGTCTTTAAAGGAACTGGAAATCGCCACGGGCAGAAAGAGTAGCAATCTCTCTCGAACGCTAAAGACGATGTCGCGATATGGAATTGTGGATTTGGTTAAACAGAACAAATCCATTAAACCTGTTGTTAAAGCGACTGACTTTAAAGTTGAATTTGGGATCGATTCCTCTGTTCTCTAATAATAAGGATTAAGGAAATCACGAAAGAAAGCTGGCCCCTGGTCTTTTGTATTTGATTTAAACTTTAGTCATTTTAGCTCACTTTTATCCGCCGATGCTCTGTGGCGGGCTCGTCCGCCTTTGTAGTGTGGCGGGTTAGGCACTTTATACGCCGGGAGCCCCGCTTTACGGGACAGGCAAGGCGGTGAAAAACATGTACCCATTTAGCCGAATAGAAAGGCGGGCCCTTCAGCTTAGCTGAAGATTTAAAAAATTAATTGAAGGAGGAACGGAAAATGGTCAGCCAGGTCGAGATCAAGAATATGGCATTGTTCTGCGATTTTGAGAATATCGCGCTGGGCGTGAAAGGCTCCAAGTATGCAAAGTTCGACATCCAGAAAGTGCTCGAACGCCTGCTGCTCAAGGGGAGCATCGTCGTCAAGAAGGCTTACTGCGACTGGGAGCGCTACAAGGAGTTTAAGAAGGTCATGCACGAGGCCGCCTTCGAGCTCATCGAAATCCCCCATGTCCGTCAGTCGGGCAAGAATTCGGCCGACATCCGCATGGTGGTCGATGCCCTGGACCTCTGCTATACCAAGAGCCACGTGGAGACCTTTGTCATTATCAGCGGGGACTCGGATTTTTCGCCGTTGGTGAGCAAGCTGCGGGAAAACAACAAGGTGGTCATCGGCTGCGGGGTGAAAAATTCCTCCTCGGACCTGCTGATCGCCAACTGCGATGAGTTCATCTATTACGACGACCTGGTTCGGGAGGAAGAGGCCAAAAAGAAAAAGAGCAAAAAAACAGCCTCTAAACCGAGCCCGGGCCCGGCGCCCAAGAAGGGGGTCCGTAAAACTCCGGAAACCAAAAAACAAGATGCCGTGGAATTGGTCATCGAAACCGTCGAAGCGCTCATCGCCGAGCGGGGTGAAGCGGACAAGATCTGGGGCTCGATGGTCAAGCAGGCCCTGAAGCGGCGCAAGCCCGGGTTCACCGAATCCTATTACGGCTTTCGGACCTTCGGCCAACTCATCGAATACGGGCAGAGTTGCGGTCTGCTGGAGCTGAAAAAGGACGAACGCTCCGGCGGCTATATCATCCATTTGCCGGCCCACGAGGAATGACCCGGTGCACCGCTGTCATCGTGATTGAATCGGGTAAAAGAGGTTAAAGGTTTGGTTTTTCGTCCTGATCCCTGCCTGTTGTAGTGAAACGGAAATCCCGTTATCGGGGCCCCGTTAAATTTTTCGAAGAAAAGGAGCAGAGTTTATCCTGCTGTGCCCAATGGAATGCATTTGAAATTTATATTCCATCGGGGTGAAACCTGTCCGTTTTTTGTTTAACTGGGACGAATTTAACCGGGGATCCCTGGTATTTGGTTTAAACTTCCCCGTTTAATACGGGATAAATAGGCACTTTAGATCACTTCAGCCTTCGGTCTTCAGCCTAACGACCTGTTAATCAGCTAAGTTTGTCGAAGCGTTTGGGGTTCTTTGAAGCAAAGATTGTCGAAACAGAGAAGGTCTTGAATGGTTTAATTCGAGCGTTGCGAGATGATTGATATACTTCAGCCTTCAGTCTTCAACCTAAATACCTGAGTAGTTACAGTACTTTCTATAATTCAGGGAAAACTGTTGCAATTTCCAACAACATCCGTTAAAGAACTTTTAAGCATTCACTAAAAAATCTTTCTTGCCCAGAACCTAGAACCTAGAACCCTGAACCCTGAACCCTAATCACGAAAGGGGTGTTTATGACCAACCCCAGACTCAACAAAAAACAGGACATCGTTCAGGCGGCCACGCTGCTGTTTGCCGAGCAGGGCTTCGACGGCACCACCACCCTGCAAATATCCAAAGAGGCTCGCATTACCGAGCCGGTAATCTATTACCATTTCAAGGGCAAAAACGAGCTGTTTACCGGCATCATCGCATCCACCTTTAAAACGTTTTTTGCGCATCTGGACGACCTTCCGGAAAACACCCGAACCGAGTTTGAAAAAATCGAGAATCTTATCGCCCTTCATTTTGATATCGTCAAAGAGATGCCCGACGAAATCTACCTGGCGGTGAGCACCTGTCCGGCCCGTCTTAAGGACCCGGAGGACATCTGCCGCAAGAGCATCCAGGAGATGCGTAGGCGTGTTAAGGATTATCTCACCGAATGCTTG
>JAFCZV010000247.1 GCA_019314155.1 Deltaproteobacteria bacterium | reverse complement strand
TCCCGTTTTATAGAAAGCTTTCCCCATTCTGCGCATGAGAAAATGATAGGGCGCAAAAACTTTGAGTATTTTGTAGAAACTTACCGCTGACATCCGGTTTTTTCTCGATATTCCCGAACCTTCTACAAACCGGATATTATCGATTTTAAGAATATTTTTCGCATATGCTGATGCTGCCTGAACACCCTTTTCCAGGGTCCCAGGAGGCCCGTATGCTTTTGCACCGCAAGTGATGAGCAACTGATTGGCCATGAAATTATTCGAATATTCGAAAAGCTTTGATATGGCTTGCATCAATGAAAAACTGGAAACATATCTGAAAATGAGTTTGTCGTTGTCTTTTTGAACCTTTCCTGTTTTTATCTTTCCGCTGAATCGTATCGCTTCTTTTTTTAAAAAATATAAAAGAAGATGGCCTGAGTAAAGTGTGTTTTCACTTCGCTGAGAGGAAAGTAGAATTCTGCCGTGATTCAATTGAGAGGCGTCGATTCTTTCTTGAACAAACGGCAATAGGGGGGTTTGGGTCTCGGCACTGACAAAAATTCCGTTGGGGTTGCGCTTGAAATTGACCGTGTTGAAATTTACACACAGTGCGCCGATGGTGGCGTCATAGGGTTCATTTGACCAATTAACCCCGGGAATTGCGATAGGAGTTTTAAAGTATGAATCGTCGAGAACCAGATCGTTAATATGATTAAGTTCAATATCCGGTATGGATGTGAGATCGTGTGCAATTTCCGTCAGAGCTTCTGAAATGAGAAGGGGGTCTCCATATCCTTTTACTTTGAGATTTGAATTATGGTCTTGATAAAACTCGGTGACAAATCTGTAATCCGGGCCCAGATAATGGAGGGCCACAAGGGCCGTAAATATTTTCAGGGTCGATGCCGGGACAAGCTGAATGTCGGCATTTTTTGAAAAAACAATCCGTCCTTGGGGATCTGAAACCAGAATTGCATCCCGATCTCCAATAAAAGGATTTAGATCAGCGAGTTTTTCGGCATAAAGATGTCTGGTTGTCCCGAAATTCAATAGACAAAAAAGAAGTAGAAAACGGCATGTGGCGGCTGTAAAGAAGGTTTTCGATTTTGACGACAAATGCATGGAGTAGATTCTTAGTAACGGTTCATTTTACGATTTTCATCTTCAAAAATTCTTAAATTAACAATCTTGTCTGCAAGGTATTTGGCATCATCGGTTTTATCGGCTTTTGCAATCCCTAAAAGTACCAAAAGACCTTTGCCGATTTTTCCGACCATTTCATTTTCAACGGTTACAGAACTGGATTTAACCCTTTGTATTACGGCACGCATATTTAAATATCTCCGAAAACTTACAATTTGTTGTAAATAAAGGGGTTTTACCCTGGTGTTTTTGTTTTCATCCTATTCCCCTAAAATACATTATTCAAGCATTTTTTAAAAAAAACGATTTAGAATCGCCTTTTTTTAAAATGTTCCCTGACGGCGTATCAGGATGCCAAAGTTGCTCGATGTCGCTCACAAAAGACTTTTTACGAAGCCGTAAAAATTGATCGTACAGAAATCCCCTGATTTAAAAGCGGCGAACCCGCGTGTTGGAGAATTTCGAAGGGATTTTATAACTTGAAACTTGATTTAATGAAGAGTATTATTTTATGATTCTCAAAACCTCTCTTTTTTAAAGAACAAATATCCTAAATTTAAAAATCTTGAAATGCTTCAAAAGGTAAGAATCTTATGGAGAAAATAACCAAGGAACTGCCGGCAGCTAAGAAAAAATTTCATATTATATTGAAAGCAATGTCAGAAGGAATTTTAGAAATAACTTCTAAAGGAAAAATTGTTTTTGCCAATCCCGCGGCTATTTCTTTGTGCAATATCCCTAAGAAAAAACTGTTAGGGTCAATTTTTACCCTGCTTTTTTCAGGAGATGCGGGTCAAAGGGTGGCCGACCTTTTAAAAGTGCCCTGGGAAAAAATGGAAACAGTGACGGTCGATTCTCCTCTGGTTCTGAACGAATATCTGGTTAAAATAAAAATATTATCTTGGGATAAGGAAGAAGATACACGTGTCGTTATTTTAAGTGATTTTACGGAACAGGAACGGGCGAGGGAAATTATCCGATTGCGCAACCGCGAGCAGCGGTTGCACACCCAGACACGCCAGGCATTTAATTCAAGCCTAAATTTGGATCAGGTTATCGTTAGTGTTTTGGAAGAAGTCCGTCGATTGATGGGCGTTGTCGGCAGCTCAATATGGTTGATCGATAAAGACACCGGAGAGTTGGTCTGCGAGCAGGCCACCGGCGATTATGGCGAAACTTTGCGCGGTTGGCGAATGGCACCTGGAGAAGGTCTGGCCGGATGGGTGGTGCGCCACGGTGAAAGCTCGATTACTCCAGACACGTATTCTGATGAACGGCATTATAAAGAAGTGGATCAGGTCATCGGAAAGAATATGCAGTCCATCCTCACAGTCCCCTTACATGTCAAGGGAGATGTCATCGGCGTACTCCAAGTGGTGGATACAGAAACCGGGCGATTCGATAAAAATCATCTCGCCTTAATGGAACCCCTTGCAGGATCAGCGGCCATCGCAATTGAGAACGCTCGACTCTACGAAAAAGCACGTCAGGAGATTTCCATCCGCAAACAAACTGAAGAGGCCCTTCGTGAGAGTGAAAATAAATATCGGACCGTTCTTGAAGCAAACCCTGATTCTGTTATCGTTTATGACATGGAAGGGAAGGTAACTTATTTGAACCCAACATTCACGAAGGTTTTTGGATGGACCTTAGAGGAATGTTTGGGCAAGAAAATGGACATGTTTGTTCCTGAAGAAAATTGGCCTGAAACCAATGAAATGATAGAGAAAGTGCTCACCGGAGAAAATCTGTCGGGCATTGAAACGTTCCGGTATACTAAAGCTGGAGACATTATTCCTGTAAGCATCAGTGGCGCCATTTATCATGATCGCGACGGAAATCCTGTGGGTAGCGTTGTTAATTTGCGAAATATTTATGAACAGAAAAAGCTTGAGGCTCAAATCCACCAAGTACAAAAAATGGAGGCCATTGGCACCCTGGCCGGTGGTATCGCACATGACTATAACAACCTGCTTATGGGAATCTTGGGGAACGCATCTCTCATGACTTTTGGTCTGGATCCCAATCATCCGCATTATGAAAAATTAAAAAATATCGAAAAATACGTTCAGAGCGGTGCAGATCTTACAAAGCAGCTTTTAGGGTTCGCAAAAGGGGGAAAATATGAAGTAAAACCCATTGACATCAATGATGTGGTCGGACAAAGCTCAGAGATGTTCAGTCGAACAAAAAAGGAGATCAGAATACATCGAAAATTTCAAAAAAATATATGGACGGTGGAGGCTGATCCGAATCAGGTGGAGCAGTTGTTGTTGAATCTCTATGTGAACGCCGGTCAAGCTATGCCAGGAGGCGGAGAGCTATATCTTCAAACAGAAAATGTCACACTTAATGACAGTTATACCCGGCATTTTTCCGTCCAAGCCGGAGATTATGTGAAAATATCTATTACGGATACAGGAATAGGTATGGATGAAAAGACCATAAAACGGATATTCGACCCGTTTTTCACCACAAAGGATATGGGCAGAGGTACAGGTCTCGGCCTTGCCTCTGCTTATGGTATCATCAAAAATCACGGCGGCATCATTAACGTAGACAGCATTATAAATAAAGGGACGACGTTTAATGTCTTTCTTCCGGGTTCTGACAAAAATATCGTGAAAACTAAACCCTTGAATCAAAAAACCCTAAAGGGCGTTGGAACCGTACTGCTTGTTGATGATGAAGAGATGATTATTGATGTTGGCAGCCAGATTCTTGAAAATCTTGGCTACAGCGTCCTATCGGCTAGAAGTGGTACAGAAGCCATCGAAGTTTATCGGGCACATCCGGATGAAATCATTTTGGTCATATTGGATATGGTCATGCCTGATCTGGGGGGTGGGGAGACTTACGACAGACTCAAAAAAATAAACCCTGAAATCAAAATTCTCCTTTCCAGCGGGTATAGTCTCAATGGTCAGGCTTCTGAAATAATGGATCGGGGGTGTAATGGCTT
>JAFCZV010000246.1 GCA_019314155.1 Deltaproteobacteria bacterium | reverse complement strand
CTAAACGAGCCGGTTCTTCTTCATGTAACGACGATAAAAGGTAAAGGGTACCCGCCTTCTGAAAAAAACCCTGTTTATTTTCACGGCGTAGGATGCTTTAATGCCGATACGGGGGAAAGCATCGACACAAAATGCTCCACCCCCACATATACTCAGATTTTTGGACAGACGCTGCTTAAGCTTGGGGAAAAAAATGACAGGATAGTTGCCGTTTCAGCCGCCATGCCGGAAGGTACGGGCCTGACCGGTTTTTTGATGTGGGAATTGCGGAACAGTACGCCGTAACTTTTGCAGCAGGTTTGGCCACCGAGGGCTTCAGGCCTGTTGTGGCCATATATTCTACCTTTTTACAGCGTGCCTATGATCAGATATTGCATGATGTTTGTATCGAAGCATTGCCGGTGGTATTTGCCATCGATCGGGGAGGAATCGTAGGAGAGGACGGAGCGACCCATAATGGTGTTTTCGATTTGTCTTATCTTCGAAGTCTTCCCAATATGGTCGTTATGGCCCCAAAGGATGAGAATGAACTCTGCAGAATGCTTACCACGGCCGTTGACCATATGGGACCCATTGCCGTTCGATACCCCAGGGGAACCGTCGAGGGGGTCAAAATGGAAAACCAGGATGTTCCCATACCCATCGGCAAGGGAGAAGTGCTCAAAAAAGGAGATGATCTTCTTATTTTGGCCATCGGCCGGTCTGTTTTGGATGCACTTTCTGCGCATGAAACGCTAAAAAAAGAGGGAGTGTCAGCTACGGTGGTAAACTGCCGTTTTGTAAAACCTTTGGATGTCGATTTGATCGCAACACTTTCCCGGTCGATACCGCGGATCATAACGGTTGAAGAGAATGTGCGTCAGGGAGGATTTGGAAGTGCAGTTCTGGAGTGCTTGAGCGATGAGGGAATAACCGGGTTTCACCTGAGATGCATAGGGGTGCCGGATACATTTGTTGAGCACGGCCCTCAGAAACTTCTTAGGTCTAAATATGGTATTGATGCTCCTGCAATTGTCGAAACCGCCAAACACCTGCTAAAAAATGATTAAGGGTTATCGTCAAGCGAGCCCATTAATGTCCCCAAACAAAAAAAGACTCGATCGGGTCGTTGTAGAAAAAAAACTCGCACACAGTCGACACCGTGCCCGGGCGCTTATTATGGCTGGAAAAGTTCTGGTCAACAACCATCTCGTGGATAAACCCGGGACACAGGTCTCCACAGAGGATGTCATTGTTTTGAAAGGAGAAGACATTCCCTATGTAAGCAGAGGCGGCCTTAAACTCGAAAGCGCTTTGCAGGCCATGGAAGTTGATATAACCGGTTTTACCTGTCTCGATGTGGGCGCCTCCACCGGCGGGTTTACCGACTGCCTTCTTCAGCACGGTGCAAGCCGGGTCTTTGCCGTGGATGTCGGTTATGGACAACTGGCCTGGCAATTACGGCAGGATCCTCGGGTGGTGGTCATTGAGCGTACAAACATCCGGCATATGCCTGCCGAAAAACTGCCGCAACTTGTAGATCTGGTTACCATAGATGTTTCCTTTATCTCCCTTAAAAAAGTTGTTCCCGAGATATTAAAGTTCATGAAAAAAGGTGCCGGAATTCTTTCTCTAATAAAACCCCAGTTCGAAGTTGGAAAAGGTAATGTCGGGAAAGGCGGTGTTGTACGCGATCCTGTTCTTCATGCTGAGGTTATCGAAGACCTTTCTGATTATTTTACCAAATTGAGTCTTATGCGCAAATTTGTCATCCCCTCACCCCTACTCGGCCCAAAAGGGAACAGGGAATTTTTTATTTTCTTAAAAATGGAAAATTGACGGACTGCCCACTCCCTTTACGAAGGTTTTTGGAGGTTGTGGATTCAATGTCGTCCGGAAAAGACTTTCCAGGAGTCTGCTAAAGTTAATCTTGATTTTTTTAAGATAACAATATAAAAATTAGAGTTTAAAGATTCAATTGGGATGGATTGCCAATTTAATAAATTTAGTAGAGAGGAGATTAAATGACCGAAAAAATAGAAGGTTTAAGGAACATTGCCCTGATAGCCCATGGAGGCGCTGGAAAAACTTCTTTGGCTGAGGTAATGCTTTTCAATACCGGCGTCATCAATAGACACGGACGCGTTGACGACGGTAATGCCACGATGGACTTTGAGCCGGAAGAACTAAAACGCAACATTAGCTTAAGCACCGGATTCCATCAGTTCGACTGGAAGAAACATACGATCAGCCTCATCGATACGCCCGGTGATTTAAATTTTTTTTCTGACACAAGAAGCTGCATGCAGGCAGCCGACGGGGCTGTAGTGGTAATAGACGCCGTGGACGGTGTAAAAGTACAAACAGAGCAAGCTTGGGAATTTGCCGAAGAGTTCAACTTGCCTTTAGTTATATTTATCAATAAACTCGACAGAGAACGGGCGGATTTTTTACGCACTCTCAGAGATGCGGATGAATGCTTTGAACCCAAGCCCATTAAGCTTCAGCTTCCAATAGGATCTGAGGCAGATTTCAAAGGAGTGGTCGACCTAATCAGTATGAAAGCATTCATTTATGATGCGGAAGGTAAAGCAACGAAGACCGATATTCCACCCGATATGCAAGACATGGTCGAAGAAGAAAGAGAAGCGCTAGTGGAGAATGTTGTAGAGTCGGACGATGAACTGCTGGAAAGGTATCTTGAAGGAGAATCCTTGCCGGATGATGAAATAAAATCTGCATTAAGAAAAGGCGCATTAGCACGAACATTCGTTCCGGTTCTCTGTGGATCGGCTACAAATAACATCGGCATCGATCTATTTCAGGACTTTATTATAAACTGTATGCCCTCCCCCCTCGATCGTGGTTCCTGGATCGCTACCGATGATACCGGTGAAGGTGAGATAGAATGTGAGCCGGATCCGGATGCACCTTTCGCCGGTTTTGTAATCAAAACCATTGCCGACCCCTTTGCAGGCCGATTGTCAATTTTCAGGATTGTTTCAGGAACACTTGGAGCCTCCGGTAATTTTTTTAACACCAATAAAGATACAAATGCCCGGTATAATCAGCTTCTGAGACTTGCCGGAAAGGAACAGAACCCGATAACCGAAGCCGGGCCCGGATCTATTGTAGCCGTGGCTAAACTAAAAGAGACAACCACAGGCGATACCATTTGCGATAACAGCCGCAAGGTAAAATTTAAATGTGCAAAACCTCTTCCTGCGCTGATATCATTTGCCGTTCAGCCCAAATCAAAAGGGGATGAAGATAAAATATTTAGCTCTTTGTCTAAACTCCTGGAAGAAGATATCGCTTTACAACTTACCCGTAACCCCGAGACCAAGCAGATCCTGTTATCCGGTTTGGGACAAGTTCATATTGAAGTTGCGGTTGAAAAACTCAAAAGAAAATTCAATGTTGAAGTTTTGCTGGATACCCCTAAGATCCCCTATAAAGAAACAATTACAAAGAAAGTAAGGGTTCAGGGAAAACATAAAAAGCAAACCGGAGGCCACGGTCAGTATGGTGACTGTTGGATCGCGGTAGAACCACTTCCCAGAGGAAAAGGTTTCGAATTCGCAGATAAAATCGTTGGAGGCGTAATTCCCAAGCAGTATATACCGGCTGTTGAAAAAGGAATCATTGAATCCTGCCAGAAAGGGGTTCTTGCGGGGTTCCCGTGTATCGATTTCAAGGCCACCCTTGATTATGGATCCTATCATTCTGTTGATTCATCTGAGATGGCATTTAAAATTGCAGGTTCTCTGGCATTTAAAAAGGCTGTAGCAGATGCCGGTCCGGTTCTCCTTGAACCGATCATGAACGTTTCCATTACCACACCGGATGAATATATGGGTGATATTATGGGAGACCTTAACAGCAGGCGCGGCAGGGTCCTCGGTATGGACACCAAGGGGAAAAATCAGGTCATAAATGCACGAGTGCCTATGGCAGAGTTTTTGTCTTATGCACCGGATCTAAGATCAATTACCGGCGGACGCGGCATGTTTTACATGGAGTTTTCACATTATGATGAAGTTCCTGCTCAGATTTCCCAGAAAATTATAGAAGAAATAAACAGGGGCAAAGAATAGCCCGCGCGACAATCCGCCGTCTCCGCCCGGATATTTCGGCGTATTTGGCGGGTTGTCATTATAGGCCCTTTGAAAAAATGTAACTACTCACGTAGTCAGGCTGAAGCTGTTTAGACCGAAGGCTGAAGGGGTCAGAAAAGCACGCTTGCCGTACTTTGGCGAACAGAAAAGCACGCTTGCCGTACTTTGGCGAAAATATCTGATTCTTGCATCAAACATGGCTTTAAAATACGCTTTTTCCTAACAGTCTTCAGCCTTCAGCCTATCCACCTGAGTAATTACGAAAAAATATTGCTTCCAGTCCATGAAACATCGAATAGGATTGCACAAGGACAAAGAAGATATTTCCCATTAACAAGGCACATCCAATCCACAATGCAATGCAGCGCTTTCATCCAGCATCCTTGACAAACCACCGCGGTCCGAAGGGATAAATCCCAGAGATTTTTCCCATACTTCATCGTCTTCCATGCATAAGTATATAAGTGCATCAGGAGCATGTTCTCTTATACAGGCCACCATCTTTCGATAAAGATCTATCCTCAACGGCTTAAAATAACGCATCTTACCGTCCAGGCCTGATATAAATTCCCCGTATATTATTTTTGAATCAGGAAAGCGTTTTTGTATGATCGATTTCAAAGAATGCATGAATCGGAAAGATCCGAGGCTTATCCATACGATATTTTTTGAAGATACATTGGCAAACAATTGTTCAACAACTCCCATGTATTCTTCTTGGCACCCATCATAAATGACCAAAGGATCAAAGTGAAAGCCAATGGGGTATCCCGAGGACTCACATTTTGCTGCAGACCGGAGCCTGGCGGAAAGAGATGCCGTATGAATCTCTTCATTTTTTATAATTCGGTTTGTATTCAAAGACCACGCTAGGATGGTTTTTCGATTGTGACGAAGCTGCCTTAGTTTTTCAATGGCTGTTGTTTTAGTCTTCAGTTCCAATACGGCCCGGGACTGCTTTGAAAACTTTGGGACCAGAAGGCTTGAGAGGTCCGTCCATTTCTCCCAGATCAAACTGTCTGTATATTCTCCGGTCCCGATACGGGTTATTTTTTTTTCAAGAAACAGACGGTCTAACTCTGCCATAAGATCATTTTGGTTGACAAAATATTGCAGTATCGGGGGATGAAAGTATGTTTGCAGAATACAATATGAGCAGTCCATATTACAAAAGGTGCCGATATGCAAAATTTGATAACCGCAACATGTGTAGCAACGGGTACCGGGGCATGGTTTAATAAAGGCACCTTTGTTTCGGGTGAGGAATAGGATTGTTTTCCCTTTTTGGACAGGATCGTCTGACGATAAAATCGACCGATAGAGCTCTTGAACATTCTCAACGACTACGGCGGGTGCATTGATGCGAGATCGAATGGAAATTGCCTGGGGAGATTGGACGACGTGTTGATCGATATATAGTTTCAAATGCGGCAAGGGAGTATATTATTTTAAGCAGTGAAATTTATCATTGATTATAAAAACTGGTCTCAACAAAATGTTAAAGGCGCTCATAAAGTTTTTAGAAAACAAACCTTTGAACCCTCTTCTCCAACTAAGGGCTCGCGCAAAAATAACTTCACATTTTTACATCTCAGCTTCAGCCCATCTTTGGCTGATTCCTCACTCGCAAAATCCGCGAAATAGCTAGCTATTCCTGTGGTTTTGCTCTCTCGGATCAGCCAAACCTGAACCAAATCTGAGCGCCAATTCTGCGAAGTTATTTTTGCGCGAACCCTAAATTGGAGAAGAACCTTATTTTTTAAAATACAATAAACTTGTATCATGGGTCAAGCATGAAAACAGGCCTTTAAAAAGTATATCATGAAATGGGAGCTTTTGGACGACTTGAAACCTGAATGTCTTGACACCTTATGTTGATAATTCATAAAAGACCTGCTACGGTGTTATCAAATTTAAAATCTTCGAACAGAAAGGATGGAGATCGAAAAAATATGTTCTTACAAAGACAAATAAAAGGAAAGAAAGTACTATTGGTAGAATCTGAGCTGCAGGAATATATGTCTGCAAAGCTCAATGAACTCACCGGTCTTGCCTCAAATGTGGTGACAGCTTTGATTATGGTCACTTTGGTGGTGGTTTTTGACTTCATCAAAGCCGGGAACGTTTTCTATTTTGCCCTGATTCTCCTTCCACTTGTGGGGCGATGGTTTCTTGGTGATTTAATAAAAAAATGGCTTAGAAATAAATTCAAAGAACTTTTAGGTTCTTCATAGGCTCTTAAGCGCGTTTTATATTTTTTTTGCATTCTATAAACCCTCCTGGGGCACTCGTCCCACCCTAAAAGGATGAACGTGCTGATTTAAGAAAAAGTTCAGGAGTGACATCCTTGCGTATAGCGATCCTTTCAGATATCCACGCCAACATCGAGGCTTTTCAGGCGGTGGTTAATGACCTTGACCACCGAACGGACCGAATTCTGAATCTTGGCGATCTTGTGGGTTATAATGCCAATCCCAACGAATGTGTAGAACTGGCCAGAAATATCGGAATGCATTCCATTCAAGGCAATCATGACCGGGCGGCATGCAATCCTGAATTTGCCGAGGGCTTCAACATCTACGCACGTGCGGCCATCCTTTGGACGAAAAACAATCTTACCGATGAAAACATCCAATTTTTGAACGGCCTGGAGGAAAGCCGTCGCTTATCCTGTGGCTTGGCCTGCCACGGCTCTCCTGAAAATACAGCCAGTTATATAGCGCTCCCCTTCCAGGCCAGAGCCATCTTAAAGAAGATGAAAAAGGGAATTTGGGGCAAGATAAATTTCTGCCTGTTCGGCCACACCCATAAAAGAAAGGTCTGGCGCATGGATGTTCGTAAGAAGGTGGCACCCGTTGAGATCCCGCCGGACGGCATTATCAGGCTGAACGATGAGGAATTTTATCTTCTGAATCCTGGAAGTGTCGGACAGCCTCGAAACGGTGATCCCAGATCCTCTTATTGTATCTTTGACACCGAGAGCAATTCGGTAACGTTCAAGCTGGTAGAGTACGATATATTGTCAACCATGAAAAAAATCGTTGGTGCAGACCTACCCGAGTTCTTTGCAAAAAGGCTTTTGAGCGGAACTTAAGAATTTAATTCTATAATATAGGGGGCGATTATATGACAAAAATGGAAAGTTTGAAAAAGAAGGGAAAGCTTAAAGACGGCACCGAGGTTTTTTTAAGACCCATGGTCAAAACCGACCGCAAACAGCTGGGAGAATTCTTTGGCCGACTTACCCCCTCAGTGCTCCAGTACGTTCGCAACGATGTTACCGACCCAAAAGTGATCGACCGATGGTTTGATCAACTCGATTATGAACACGTATTTCCACTTTTGGCTATAAAGGATGAGAAGATTGTGTCCAATGCGAGCCTTCACCGGGTGGCCCACGGCTGGCGGAAACATTTGGGCACCATCAGAATCGTTGTGGAACCGAATTTTCACGAAAAGGGGCTGGGAACACTGATGATCAACGAGTTGGTAGACCTGGCTCTGGAGTTCGGGCTTGAGAAACTCATGGTGGAATTTCCCCTTAAAGCCCATGGTGCTCTGGCAATGTTTAAGAAAGTCGGATTCAGCCCCAGAGCGGTGATAGAGGGTCTCATGAAAGGCCGCCACGGTGAAGATATAGACGTTGTAATCATGGTTATGGATGTTGCGGCTTACGCAGATAAAGTGAGATAAGTCTTCATGCCGTGGTCGGTTTAGGGTCAGCGGAAAATAAAGCGGGCTGAATCGGTGTCTAATAAAGCGGTAATATCGCTGCGCCATACCCGGGAAAAGAATGGGTGATGTCCTCCCTGAGAGCTCCAGCGTCAGGGTAGCGATTTTCGGGATTTTTTACCAGGCATTTCAGTATGATTTGTTCGATTTTCGGATCTAAAGCCTTATTGAATTTGCTGGGCGACGACGGCGGATATTCCAATATCATATCCATGAGAACTTTTTCAACCTCGTGATAGAACGGAAACATGCCGGTATAGAGAACGTACATAACGACTCCAAGCGCCCATACGTCCGAACGTTTCTGGCTTCTTCCCATAATCTGTTCCGGCGACATATAGGGCTGCGCCAAAATCGAGAAGCTTTAGGGAACCGTCAGGTTCGACCATGACATTCGACGGTTTTATATCCCTGTGAATTATTCCCAGGTCGTGGGCATACGCCACAATATTCGTCAACTGAATTACGACAGACTCCACCTCTTTTGCTTCAAACTCCCGTTCAATCATTTCATCAAGGGTTTTTCCAGACACAAACTCCTGGATGAGTACTTTTCTGTTCTCAACGCCGATGACCTCGCGAACTTTGGGCACCCCCTCATGATCGTCCAGCCTGTCCAATATTTGCGCTTCCTTTTCTATCTTGGCGTTTAGCTTTTTGCTCAGGGGAATCTTGGCCACATATATCATAGGCGGAGCTTTTTTAATATCTTTCACCTTCCAAACCTCACCGAAACTCCCCAACCCCAACCTTGCCAATTTCTCGTAGCGGTCGTCCAGAAGCTCGCTTGCACTGGGTCGGGGATATAATCCACCCAAAAGCCGGGTCAAGAGCCTGTCCGGAGATCTTTTTGGAATAAGATCAGAATCAGACGACAGCATGCGAACCTGAACCCCTACCCTTTTTAATAATTCCCGGGAATCCACAGGAAAGGTGAGAAAGTCCACAGCACCGACTTTCAATGCCGCCGCAATGACCTCTTCCTCAAAGCTTTCCAGAATCACAATTACCGGCGGTATTGGATCAGATTTGTTTTGGTGCAGTGTTGTTATGAGGGCCCCCGGATCGTGATACGGTGGTCTAAGGGACAGCAGAACGACGTCTATCTTTATTTCCGCCATAATTTTTTGGGCTTTCTTCGGGGTTCCGACGGAATAAATCCTCCGGTAATCACCTTCAACAATAAGGCTCTTAATTTTTTCAGCTCCGGCCAGATCGCTGTCTATGATTAAAACAGCATTCTTTTTATTTTTTTGAACACGGCCCATTGATTGAAACCTCTTCAAATTTCTAAGTCAGATTTTCGTTTGACACAATAGCCTTATTTCTTTATACATTCTTTTTGACATAATGACGTGGCGCTGGCACATTACATCATATCAAAGTAGAAGTCGGAGGAACTCACATTGCCATTAATCAGTTTTAATTTAGAAGACATTCTCTATTACTCTGTGGCCATCCTTGCCATCGTAACATTCGGCTCCGGTTTTACACGTTTATTTGCCGGGGCTTTTGGCCATCCGCGCAAAGATGACATTATCGACTTCAACCCCATAACCAATCTTGATATTGTCGGTACCATTGTCTTCTTTTTAGGCGGTTTCGGCTGGGGCAAACAAGTGGACGATCAAAAGATCAGGTTTAAGAAACAGAAGCTGGGATGGTGCCTCTTATCTCTTATTGCCCCCTTTGGAAGCCTCACCATTGCAATGTCTGCAGCTTATATCAAGCATTTCTTCTGGACCGACCGTGTCATCGAGGTCGTGCTATACCTTAGTGCTGCCGCTACCGTCTACCATGTCCTGCCCATTCCCCCGCTCGCCGGTTCAAGGCTGATCTATCTGATGTTGCCCCAAGAGCGCATATGGAGACTGTATTCCAAAGCAGGTCCGTTTATTATACTGGGTCTTGTACTGGTCGACCGTTTTTCCGGGATACCATTTTTAAGGGAAGCCATGGCACCGGTTCTGGATGCAGTGACCCGGTTTGCCGAATACTATTAACTCGAATTTATAACAAAGAACATCAAATCGGCTTACATCGTACCCTTGAACGCGATCTGCTATTTTTAAGATGGTTTGTAATATCAACAATCCATATCGGTTCTTAGTTCTATATTAGCAATAAAATAATAGTTTTGTAAAATATTAAATTAAACAAAAAAAAGGCGGAGAGGGTTAACCCCTCCCCGCCTTTTTAGCTCGCGGTTGATTTTAATCTGTCAAAATTGACAGGGTCCTATGCACCACTTTTTTTAGGTTTCTTGGTAATAAAAGCAAGTGCCACTGCAACAAGCAGCAGGATTCCTGCAACATAGAATGCCTGATCATAAGAACCGGTTACGTCTTTGATTTTACCGGCCAGTTTGGGCATAAATGCACCGAAACCCCAGCCCATGAACACGAGTCCGTAATTAAAGCCCAGATTTTTCGGGCCATAAAAGTCAGCTGTGTATGAGGGCATCAGAGCAAGACCGCCGCCGTAAACCCAGTAGGCGATCATACAGGCCGTAAACGCCATAAAGAGCGACTTGGCCGCGATAATTGCAGGCAGTGCGAAAAAACAAAGGGCCGCGACAAAAGCATTCATCATATACGCCTTGTCCCTTCCGATGATATCCGAGTACTTGCCTGTCCCGACCCGTCCCGCAGCGTTCATAAAACCACCGGCAGCAACCAGTATAAATCCTTGCTCCAGGAAGGGCCTAACAATTTTAGCGGCGTGGCCGATGAGGAGAAGGCCCGCTTGGGTATTCAAGCAGAACAGGGCCACCAATGCGTAAAACTGCCACGTTCCCAACATTTCTCCTGCCGTCCAGTCAACCACAGATGCAGCAGCAGCCTTTGTCGCTGCCGTCTCAGGTGGTTGAGGTGGAACGTATCCCTCTTCAGGCCATGCCAGTACTTGGGCCGCAATACCGATAACGATCAAGTAGGCAATACCCAGTACTATAAATGATGCAGAGAGGGAATAGCTTGTGATAAGCCATTTGATGAGCGGAGCCACATAGAACGCAGCACCACCGTAACCCGCGACCGTAATACCGATCATGACGCCCACCTGATGGGGACCGACCCATCTTCGTGTAGCGGGAACGGGAGCGGCATAACCGATGCCCATGGCGA
>JAFCZV010000245.1 GCA_019314155.1 Deltaproteobacteria bacterium | reverse complement strand
ATGACCTGTTAATCAGCTAAGTTTGTCGAAGCGTTTGGGGTTCTTGCGCAACCAGGATTCATCTCTGCTTGAAGCAAAGATTGTCGAAACAGAGAAGGTCTTGAATGGTTTAATCCGAGCGTTGCGAGATGATTGATATACTTCAGCCTTCAGTCTTCAACCTAAATACCTGAGTAGTTACCACTATTCAAGCTTTAACAACATTCACATACTATTGAAAGGGAAGTTGTCCATGTTTCATTCTCACTCGATTCGATTAAGAACAAATCATTCCGGATTTATACTCTCAGTTTTTATAAAAATCGCTACCATTGCTGGTATATTGTTCTCAATTTTATCAGGGGTTGCGACAGCTGATAATAAATCCCCGCAGGCGGAGATGCTTTTTCAGCAAAAGAAGATGCTCGTTGATTTTGATGAGATGGTTCAACATCGTACGATCCGAGCTCTGGTGGTCAACAGCAAAACGTTTTTCTTCTTAGATCGAGGACGGCAGTACGGTCTATCCTACGAGGCGTTAAGAGAATTTGAGAAATTTATCAACAAAAAGTTGAAGACCAAAACACTGAAAGTCCAGGTTGTATTCATCCCTGTCAGGCGTGACGAACTCATACCTTCTCTGCTTAATGGCATTGGGGATATCGCAGTCGCCAACTTGACCATTACAACTGAACGTCAGAAACAGGTGGACTTTTCTAATCCTTTTTTGAAGGGTGTGAAGGAACTGCTTGTTACCGGGCCGGCAGCACCTCCGATAAATAGTATCGACGATCTGGCGGGTAAGGAAATTCACGTTCGCAGGTCGAGCAGCTATTACGAAAGTCTGATTCAGTTGAATACGTCTTTTAAAAAAACCAAAAAATCTCAGATGAAATTGGTTCTTGCCGATGAAACGTTTGAGGATGAAGATTTACTGGAAATGGTTAACGCCGGTCTTATCCCGATGATTGTGATGGACAGTCACAAGGCTCAATTTTGGGAACAGATCTTCGATAATATAACAACTCACCAGGACATTGCCGTGAGAGCCGGTGGTGAGATCGCATGGGCCTTTCGCAAGAACAGCCCAAAACTCAAGGCTGTGGTCGACGATTTTGTAAAAGGCCACAGAAAGGGGACAATGCTGGGGAATGTTCTGTTCAAACGATACTTGCAAAATACTAAATACGTAAAAAACTCCGTGTCCGAAAAGGAACTCGAAAAATATAACTCAATGGTTCAACTTTTCAAAAAATACGCCGGTGAATATAGCTTCAATTACTTGATGATAAGCGCCCAAGCCTATCAGGAGTCTGGTCTTGACCAAAGCAAACGCAGTCATGCGGGTGCTGTCGGTGTTATGCAGGTGTTGCCGACCACGGCGGCAGATCGCAATGTCAACATTGTCGATATTGAGAAGTTGGAAAATAACATACACGCCGGCACGAAATACCTGAGGTTTATTGTCGACCGGTACTACAAAGACGAACCGATGGATGATGTCAACAAGCTACTCTTTGCCTTTGCGTCCTATAACGCCGGTCCGGCCAGGGTAAAAAAGCTTCGCAAAAAAGCCGCTGCTATGGGACTTGACCCGAACGTGTGGTTTCGCAACGTAGAGATCGTAGCTGCAAAATCAATTGGCAGAGAAACCGTTCAATACGTCAGCAACATCTACAAATATTATATTACCTATCAAATGATTTTTAAAGAAAAAGGGGTTAGCAAAACACAGCTAACCCCTTTTTCTTTGAGTTCAATAGTCTTGTTCCCGAGCCGCTCTAACTGGTGATAGATCCGGTGTAGGAACAAAATTTTCTTAAAAGTAGTACTTCAAACCGATCCCGACATAGAAGTTGTCCAGATTCACTGAAGTTTCTTCTGGTGCATATCCAGGAGCTTTTGCTTCGAAATCAGTTTTGTTCCATATATATTTCAAATCAAGATCAATGGCAAAATGTTCATTAAGAAGGAACTGAATACCTCCACCAAGATTGAACCCAATACTATTGTCCGGGTCTAACTCATTACCTGCTGAAGAGTTTGACAGATCAAAATCATTCAAATAATAACCTATTCCGCCACTCAAATAAGGGCTTATCTTTTGATTTGTGGAGAAGTGGAAGCGTCCGTTCAATATAATTGGAACTTGTTTCAATTCACCTATATTTGTAGGGCTCAAACCAGAACCTTTTATTTCAGTATCTGTTTTGACATAATCGGCGCTTAATTCAAAAGAGAAATATCTGTGAATATAATAGACGAGATTTCCTCCATACATGGCAGCAGCATCAAAATCGACATCAAAGTTAGAACCTGATACGCCATAATCGTCTCCTGCATAATTAACGTAGCCTATTCTTGCCCCAATGCCGAATTTCCCTTTCATATCCTGGGCAAAGCCGACCTGGCTAAAAACCAACAAGAGAGCCACGATAACCAGCAGCGAGGCTGCAATTTTATTCCTCATCTTTGACCTCCTTTCCCTGTGTTAAAGAACCTGCATTTGCCAAACATTTTTTCCAAACCCGTTGTTTCGGTATTTCAATCCCGCCACAACGGGAAAAATAATGATTTTTTTTGGGAATGTCGAATCTGCCCAGAGGTGCGAAACCCCTGAATTCTGCATCTGTAAAAAGGATTTTTTTTGTGAATCTGTCGATAATTGGAATTGAACGGTAGTTTAGCGTTACCATATGAAAAAGAGGTCGGTCTGTCAAAGGAAAAAATATATCCGACAAACAAGTTTCTCGTTCTCGGAGCCCCTTTTTATGACGCCATCAAAATTAGTCACGGAAAAATTCGGGATTTAAAGAGATATTGATTTGTTTTTCAAGATCATGTATAACGCTTGGACAACTTGAACCTGGGGAAAAAATATGGACCAATGTGTTTTGCTGAATGCCGATTACACTTTTCTGAATATGGTGGACTGGAAAAGGGCCATGTGCCTGATCACAAAGGACAAGGTGCAGGTTTTAAGGCTGTCTGAAAGGATAATCAGAACGGCGGGAGGCATTGTAGTCAAAGTTCCTATTGTAATGAAACTGATAAAATTTATCAGAAAATTATATCTCAATAGGGTTCCCTTCAGCAAAAAGAATGTTCTCATCAGGGACGGATTCAAGTGTGCGTATTGCGGACACAATAGCCGAAGGCTGACCATCGATCATATCATTCCCAAATCGAGGAATGGCAGAACCACCTTCGAAAACTGTGTCAGTTCCTGCAAGCCGTGTAATAATAAAAAAGGTGGAAGAACCCCTAGGGAGGTCGGTATGTATCTCAAGGTCAGACCCTATCAGCCGACGATTTCCGAGTTTCTAAGATTGAAGGTCAAAAAACTGGGTATCAATGATGTGTTGAAAGAACTTGGAATATACTAATTTTTCACGTAACCGTCAAAACCAATTTCAGGTTTAGGAGTCTATAGCCCGAACAAAAAATTGTTCGGGCTTTAAATTTAACCTATAGTTACATAAAATAAAATCCGATACTGGAGGACATATGGATTATAAGAAGACACTCAACCTTCCAAAAACAAAATTTCCCATGAAAGCCCGCCTGGCAAATCGTGAGCCCGGACAGTTGAAATCATGGGAAGAAAACCGTTTATACAAAAAGATCAGACAATCTTCCTTGGGCCGCGACCTGTTTATTCTGCACGATGGTCCTCCCTATGCCAACGGCCATATTCATATCGGTACGGCACTCAACAAGATCTTGAAGGACATTATTGTCCGTTCACGGCAAATGTCCGGGTTTGACGCTGTTTATGTTCCGGGTTGGGATTGTCATGGGCTCCCCATTGAGCACAGTGTAGAAAAGGAATTGGGGGCCGATAAATTTAAAATGACCCTTGCCGAAATTCGCAGGTCGTGTCGGGCATATGCTGAAAAATATATCGATATACAGCGAGAAGAAAGTGCAGTAAATTTGCGCTGGATGGCAGCCTTTTCCGAAGTAAAAAACCGATATACTGGTGCTGCAGCTGCCAAACGGCCCTTGCTGAAGCAGAGATCGAATATCATGATGAGTTGTCACCATCGATTTTTGTTAAATTCCCGGTGGAAGATGATTTAAGCGAACAGATTCCAGGGCTGGCCGGAAAAAACGTGTTTGTAGTTATTTGGACAACAACGCCATGGACCATTCCGGCAAATCTGGGCATAGCGCTGCACCCGGATTTTACGTATGCTGCTGTGGATACGAAAAATGGGGAAGTGCTGATTCTGGCTATGGAACTGGTTGAAGAATGTATGAAATCTTTTGGGTTTTCTGATTTTTCCATCCTTGCTGAAATGGGAGCTGACAGTCTTGAACGGAAGAGATGCCGACATCCCATATACGACCGTGAATCATTGATAATTTTAGGCTCGCATGTAACTCTGGAAGCCGGAACCGGCTGTGTTCATACGGCTCCCGGCCACGGGCGTGAAGATTATGAAGTGGGGCTTCTATACGATTTGGAGGTGTATTCCCCTGTGGATGATACGGGCTGTTTTACGCAAGAAGCCGACCCGTTCAGCGGCCGATTTGTATTCGAAGCCAATTTGGATATCGTTGCCAAGCTTCAGGAAAACGGTGCCCTGATCCACCGGGAGGAATTGAAACATTCTTATCCCCATTGCTGGCGCTGTAAAAATTGACAAGGTGACATGGATTCCCCATTGGGGAAGAGAAAGAATTTACGGCATGATCGAAAATCGACCGGATTGGTGCGTTTCCAGACAGCGCGCCTGGGGTGTTCCCATCGCTATATTTTATTGCGAGAAATGCGAATCTTTGTATTTGAATGAAGAGATAATCCAACGCATCTACAAACTTTTTCAGGAACATGGTGCCGATATATGGTTTGAAAAGAATGTAAAGGAATTACTTCCCGAAGATGTTGTATGTGATACGTGCGGCAACAACACCTTTATAAAAGAGAATGACATTCTGGATGTATGGTTCGATTCCGGTGTAAGCCACGCAGCGGTGCTTGAAGAACGTTCAAATTTGAAATGGCCGGCCGATCTTTATCTTGAAGGCAGTGATCAGCACAGGGGATGGTTCCACAGCTCGCTCCTTACGGCTGTCGGGACAAGGGGGAGGGCACCCTATGAATCCGTTCTGACTCACGGATTTGTTGTCGATGCAAAAGGCAAAAAAATGTCAAAGTCCCTTGGAAACGTTGTG
>JAFCZV010000244.1 GCA_019314155.1 Deltaproteobacteria bacterium | reverse complement strand
ACTTCAGCCTTCAGTCTTCAACCTAAATACCTGAGTAGTTACCTAAAAGATTCCTACCATGATCAGCCCTGCAAATATTAAGATTACACCGATAACTTTCGGTACATGATGCGGTTCTTTGAGGAGAACCATACCGAGAACAGCTACGATGAGAATACTGAGCTGGCGGAAGGCAGCCACATAACTGACATTGGTAACATAGCTCATGGAAGCAAGGACCAGTCCATAGGTCAGAAAGATTCCGATTCCGGTCAGCGCGGCTGAGCTTTTGTAAGTGCGCAGAACCACCGCAAGGTTTTTGCGTTCAACGGCGCTGCAAGCCACGAAGGCCCCCTTCCAGAGGAACGAGCTGACAGCTTCCAGCACCAGATATACCAGGGTTGCATTAACGGGATCAAAAGGTTTGCCGGGGAGTTCGCGAAGGCGACGCAAGGCCTCATCATCCACAATAGTATATCCTGAAATTGCAATGGCGGCCAGAACTGCCAGCAGGCAGCAGATATTTAAATAATTCTGCAGATGGAAATCACGTAGCGCTTTCATGGGCAACATCAAGCATCCGATCACAACGAGGATTATTCCGACAAAAAACAACCAGCCCAGCACATGGCCTCTACCCATAACAATAGAGACACCGGTGACGATAATTACCGGGAGGGAACGTGCCAGCGGATAGGCAATGGACAAGTCACCGGAGCGATAGGCCCCTGCAAGGGCGGCCATATAAACAGCCAGGAAAAAACCGGACATCAATAAAAACATCCATACAATTGGGGGAATCAGTGGAATTTTGTCCCAGTAACAGGGAATTAGGGGCGATATGCAGAACATACCGAAGATGTTGGCCAGGAAGTAGAATGCGAGAGTCGGATACTGTTTTTTACTGATAAAATTCCAACCGGCATGAGTGCATGCAGCTAACAGAAGAAGAATCACGGCGGTTAAAGTCATACTGAATACTTTCATCTCAATTGAACTTGGCTCAATCGAGGTTAAACAGATTTCTCTGTGGGTTATTCTCTTAGCATATGAACGCGCTTCTTAAAAATCAAGTTTGCCATACTCCCTTCTTGCAAAATTCCTCTGTATTGCGGGTCAGATTCATCCACATATACGGTATGCTCTCCGGCTGAAACGGTATACCGCATAATCGAACCGATATACATGGCGGATTCAATGCGGCCCTGGATGATATTTTCGGTATCCGGCAATGGACTTACTTTATCAGAAATATCAATGGATTCGGGTCTAATCACCGCCTTTAGCCTGTCGCCTACAGAAACCGGAAACGGGGGGAGGTCCATCTCCAGATTTATAATCGAATTTTTGAAGGTCATTTTGTTTTTTGAAAGTGCAACTATTTTTCCGGGAAAAAAGTTGATATGACCGATGAAATTGGCTACGAATTCATCTACCGGTTGTTCATAAATTTCGGTGGGCGTGCCTATCTGTTTAACTATGCCGTGGTCCATCACGACCATCAGGTCGGAAATAGACATGGCTTCCTCCTGGTCATGAGTCACAAATATGATTGACAGGTCCAGCCTGCGTTGCAGCTTACGAATTTCTTCACGCATGGAAACACGCAGGTTGGCATCCAGGTTGGAAAGCGGTTCATCCAGCAGCAGAATTTTAGGATGAAGGCTGAGCGCTCTGGCAAGAGCTACACGCTGCTGCTGGCCGCCGGACAGTTGTCGGGGGTTTCTGTTTCCCAATCCGGTCAATTGTACCAGGTCAAGGAGCCTTTCAACTTCTTTGTCAATCTCTTTTTTCGGTACTTTTTTTATTCTCAATCCGAATCCGATATTCCGGGCAACCGTCATATGGGGAAAAAGGGCATAATTTTGAAAGACCATGGCGGTGTCACGGGTATTCGGGGGCGTGTGGGTAATGTCTTCGCCGTCTAAAATGATCCGGCCTTCATCCGGTTCGGCAAAACCGCTGATGACTCTAAGAAGGGTCGTCTTGCCGCAGCCGCTCGGCCCGACAAAGGTAACCAGATTGCCCCGCTTGAGTGAAAATGAAACGTTGTTAACAGCAACCAGTTTGTCGAATCGTTTGGTTATGGTTTTAAGATCAAGAATAGTTGAATTGTGTTCTTTGGCCATGTTCCCTATCCTTTTAGAAAATTTTAGTTTTTGTATATCGGGCCAGGATGTTTAAAACTCCCAGGCATGCCAGAACCACGACGATGAGCATAATAGAAATCGCACACGCCATCCCCAGAAAACCTTCTTCGGCAACCGCCAGAATATAAAGGGCGGCAAGATTGTTGCCGGGCGTAATCAGGAAGATCACGGCACTAACGGCAATCATCCCGACCATGAATGTATAGATAAATCCGGCCACAAAGGCCGAGCTGATAATCGGGAGAACAACTCGCGTATAAACACTGAAAGCGCTAGCTCCCATATCAGCCGCCGCTTCTTCAATGGAGACATCAAGCTGATGAAGCTTGCTCACCCCGGCCTCCAGGCTGACGGGAAGATTCCTGAAGGCTTCGTTTAAGATCATTATGGCGAATGTGCCCGTAAGTTTCAAGGGTGGAGAGTTGAAGAAGAGGATATAACCCACCCCCATAACCGTGCCGGGAACGGCAAAACCAAGCAGAGCTGATGATTCCAAAATTTTTTTCAAGGGGATGCGCTTACGAACAAGAATATATGACAGGGTAATACCGATGACAGGGGCAATCAGGGCGGCGCCAAAGGCGAACTTCAGGCTGGTCAGCAGAGAACGGAATCCGTTGACGGACTGAAAGTGTTCCAGAGTAAAACTATTGTCAATCATGATTATTTTTGTAAAGGCCCCCACAAAAATAATGCCGAAACAGAGTACAATCCCAAGTGAAACCAGAGTGGTGGCCGTCATCATGGGATAAAAGATTTGGGGAGCGATTTTTCTTTTTTCGCTTTGCTGGGGTTTGCCGCCGATGGTGGTATACCCCTTGCCCTTGAGGAGATATTCGTGAACAATGAAAATGATTATGCTGGGGATAACCAGGAAAACACAGAATACCGCAGACATTTCCAGATTGTTCTCCCCGATCCAGAGAAGATAGGCATCGGTGGCCAGGAAGGATACCTCACCGCCGATGAGCATGGGATTGCCAAAATCCGCAATGGATAAAATAAATACCAGCAGGGCGGCCTTCAGGATGCCGGGAGCTGCCAGGGGTATGGTGATATTAAAAAGAATGTCCACATCGCTGGCCCCCATATCGCTGGCGGCATCATCCATATTTGAGCCCAGGGATTTTAAAACGTTTTCAATCATCAGATAGCCCAGCGGCAGAAATGTGATGAACTGGGCGGTAATGACTCCCGGCCAGCCGTAAAGGTTGAACGGCAGATGCAGAAGTCTGGTGAGTATTCCCGACCGCCCCCCGATAAGGATAAGGGCCAGTGCAAATATGAAAGGCGGTGCGATGAGCGGAAGAAGTCCCAGTACCCGTAAAGGCCTCTTGATAAAATCCGGGCCTTTAAGACCAAGGTAGGCAAAACAGAAGGCTATCGGAATGATGAGGCAAGTTGTTACAACGGCCAGGAAAATGCTATTGAACAGAGCTTTATAATAATAACGGGTTGAAAAAAATTCGGCATAGGTGTCAAGGCTTGCAACGGATTCCTGCCCCAATTCAAACCTGATGCGGTCGACAGCAAGGTTAAAAGTTGATTGGATTTTATTTAACGCTTGTTTGACGTCGCGCAGCCCCCTTAGATCGTCCCAATCTTTACGAAACCGGAGAACGATTACAGAACGATCATTCTCTGTCGTCGTTCTGGTTTCCAGCACACCTTCAAGGGTTTCCAATGCCTCCAGAATGGGCCGCGTGACCAGTCTTTCAGATTCAGCTGTGTTGAAAACACTGTTTTGACTACGCACCGTCACAGTAGGGTAAGTGACGGAAAAGCTTTTGATAAGCACCGATCCAATGGGCAAAACGATACGACCAATTTTTTGAGGTAGCTGTTTTGAAAAAAGGTGTCCATTTCGATACAAGATTGAGGTATGAATCTATCTGGTGGATATTGAGTTACAAATTAAGGAGGTCCCTGGTTTTGACGGGACCTCCATTATGAATTACTTAGTGTCCATCCATAAATGGTCTTTTTGCCCAATCTCTGCGTTATGCTCAAAAAATAATCCTCTGAATATCAACTATATACCTGCGGTTATTTTTTTCGCATGCCTTGATATTGAACAAAATACTTATTATTGCACTATTTATTTTCTAAAACGCTTTTTCCATTCGCTCATGATCCTTTTCTTGTTTTCTCCGGACCACTTGGCATCATATTTCATAAGGTTCGGATCCAAACTCACTTTACCGGGAATTCCCGGTCGGGTGACCTTGGATCTGAATGTTCCAATGAACGTCTGGCCTTCTTTAGTTCCGAGCCAATCGATGAGTTTCTGAGCCCCTTCTAAATTCTTGCAGCCTTTGAGAATAGCAACCGATTCAAGATCAAAAGATGTGCCTTCGGTCGGTACAATCCCTATAATGGGGAACCCTTTTTCCATCCGGCCGTATATGGCCTGATCCCAACTGATTCCGATGGCATATTCACCCTGAGCGACCAGTTGCGAAGGTCGGGAGCCGGATTTTGTATACTGGGCTACGTTTTTGTCGATCTTTTCAAGAATTTCCCATCCCTTTTTTTCGCCGAAAAGCTGCATGATTGCGGCCACTGAAAGGAAGGCAGTTCCGCTGGTGCCGGGGTTTGGCATTACGATTTCACCTTTATATATCGGATTCGTCAGATCGACCCATGATTTCGGCATCGGCAGATTTTTCTCTTTTAACAAATTTTTATTGACGACGACGGCCGCAAACCAGTAGTTGTAACCGTACCAGTTCCCCTGGGGGTCTTTGAACTTGGCAGGAATATCCGCCCACGCAGGTGATTCGTATGGTATAAACAATCCTCTTGCCGTTCCGATGAGGGCATCGGAATTCATGAACCCCCAGATCATGTCGGCCTGGAAGTTGGGGGCTTCAGCTTGAACTTTGCTCCACAGTTCGTTGGACGACATTCGCGGGCTCCAGTGGATTTTCATGCCGATGGCCTTTTCTGCTTCAGGGGCCCATTTTTCCATTTCGTTGACATCGGCATTGGTATAGACTTTGAGTACCTTGCCGGCCTGAGCAGGTAACGTCACCATCAAAAACGAAATAACAAACACAATCGAGATAAGCCAAAATGATTTCCTTTTCATTAAATTCCTCCTTTTTATTATTTTTGTTGATGCAGTCTCCTGTGGCGAGGTTTTCACGGGCACCGGGCTCAGGAGGCCCTGTATGCGAATATAAGGTTATAGATTTTTGAATTCCCAAGTGGAAGAGCCTGGAAGGGTTCGGTTTGCTCGACCAGTCGCCATTTTCCCTCTTTCTTCAGGGAATCCTGCTTCTTTTTAAAGCCCTGATTCAGATAAACATCTGCCCGGACGCTGAAAATAATATAGCCTCGGGGTTCGGTAATTCGTATCAGTTCGTCAAAGGATTCGGCCGGAGCATGGCCTTCAGTAAAGACGCCCATGGAAACGGTGGCGGCAAAGGCGTTGTCGGCAAAGTTCAGTTTTTGGCCCAAGGTCATCTGCTGCAGGTTTCGGTAAACACCCTTTTTACGAGCCACTTCCAGCATGCCCGCAGACAGGTCGATGCCCACAAGGTCCTCGTAACCCATCATGGATAGATTTTCACCAAGGATGCCGGTGCCCGCTCCGGCATCAAGTATCCGGCCGGTGCCGGAAGGCAGGTAGCGTCCGATTAGACCGCTCATAATGGCCGGAATTTTGTAGCCGAAGCTTAATATATCCTGCTCGTAATCCTGGGCCCAGGCATCATAGCCTTCCGCCAGTTCCGTGTTGTTGCGGGCGGAATAGACCTTATCTAACCATTGGGATCTGTCTGATGAATTCATGGTGTTCTTTTGATGTTTCATAATCACAATTAAACGATAGTACCTATGGTTGCTTTTTGTTATTTTTAGCGGAACCGCGTCCCATATGTAAATCCAGGAAGTCGGCGTCGACTCCCTTGGCGTCGATCAGGTTAAGAATTTGATTCATTACCAGAGAAAGAATTCGAACATGCTCAGACCCCAGGTCACCCAGCTCGGCAATTAATTTGGTTTCGATAGGGTCAGGTAGCATCTTGCTCATTGTGCCGCCGCTTTGCGTTAATGCGATCAAGGCAACCCGACGGTCTCCATCCTTTTTGTTCCGTTCCACCAATCCTTTTTTTTCAAGGCGATCGATGATCCCAGTGATGTTGGAGGGTGTAACATACAGCCTGCGACTCAAAGATGCCGATGAAAGTAATCCTTCGGCGGCCAGGGTTCTTAGCACAGCACATTGGGGTCCCGTCAGGCCGTACTTTCGGCTCATCTTAAAAGTGTCAATAGAAACGGCGCGCACAAACTTGCGGATTGCGCCTACGATTTCCTTGATTAACAATTCATTTTCAGCATACATCACAAGCCCCTATACATTATTGCAACCTTACTCCAATTGAGCGAAAAAGCTCAATTGGTGAGACCTTTGAAAAATGTTTCCCGCTTTTAGCGGGATTCAAGGCCAAGGCAGGAAAAAATTTAACCACCCCGTACGATCTGCCAGCCTGACCCGGCACTTTCACGAGGATCTACGGGGCAGGCACGAATACATTGAGTATTTCGAGGATTTATCCGCCTCAGGAGGATTAAAATTTGAGCCTAACGCTGGAATTGGGCATAAGGGAGCGTTTTTAAAAGGTTTCTTGGTAGCTGTCAGTGCCAGGGGGGATCAGGGACCAGAAACCCAACTTTCATTGTTTAGTTCTTGGCTCAATTTGGATCTTAGTACAATTTCATGAATTAATAGTCAAGGCTTAAATGATTTAAATTTATATCATTTAGGGATAAATAGCAACGTGGCCTTTGCATAGAATAGGAAGATAGAAGCGGTTGAGTGAAGTAATATCGGGGATCAGGAATTATGTTTGTTTTCAAATATAATTGGAGTCTGGTTGCCCGTCTTCGCGGGTATGACGTTAAAAAGGGCTTAACAGTTTTTATTCTGCTAAACCCTTTCTACGAATGGTGCCCGGGACGAGACTTGAACTCGTACAGCCCTTAGGACCGAGGGATTTTAAGTCCCTTGCGTCTACCAGTTCCGCCACCCAGGCAAGGATACCATTTTATTTTAAAAGGTTATGGTCGTTTTTTGAAAGTACCGCATCAATAAAAATAGCGCCGATATAGCACCCATACCGCTGTCAAACTTCAAACAGATTTTCTGATAACTTAAATCTTGAGCTATTTCAAGAAAAATGATTTGAAGCAGCGTGTTATTTTTCTCCCAGATCGGAAACAAGCCGTTTATAATCCGGATTGCCCGGATCTATGTGAGAGCCTTTTTTAAATCAAGCAAGGGCATGTTTAGCATTAAAAGAGATACCGCACCTCAACCAGCGTCTATTTTGAATCAGGCAGGTTACATCTTTCAGATAGAGACGGACTCTTATTTGTTTTTATTTGACACAAACAACCCATTTCTCCTATATTCATTTTAATTAAAACTAAAGGAGGTAACGTATGCGTAGGGCAATATTTTTTTGGATTTTTATCTCTGTTTTTACCTGGGGTGTAGCTTTGGCGGCCGATACGCCGCCGATTAAGGTCGGATTCGTGTTTGTCTCACCCATTGGCGACGCTGGATGGTCATATGCCCACAATCAGGGAAGACTGAGCATCGAAGCCATGGACGGGGTAACGACTTCATTTGTAGAAGCTGTCCCTGAAGGGCCGGATTCCGAGCGTGTCATGCTCAATATGGCCAGAAAGAATTACAACCTGATATTCGCAACCAGTTACGGCTATATGGACCCCATGCTCAAGGTGGCCAAACAGTTCCCCGACATTGTGTTTATGCATTGCTCCGGCTTCAAAACCGCCAAGAATATGGGGAACTACTTC
>JAFCZV010000243.1 GCA_019314155.1 Deltaproteobacteria bacterium | reverse complement strand
ATATACTATAAATTCAATTTATTGTTTATTTACGAGGAGGAAGAGGATGTACAGAATACAAGTGGGGATACTTTGTTTGGTGATGGTTTTTGTTTTTGGATTGGCGCTTAACGTAGCCGGACAAGATAAAAGCGAACCTGAAGCGGCCGTTGAGGATATGTGTGTCCCCATGGGTGTTATCGAGCTGAAACCAGATCCTTCGGTGGAGCAAAAGAAATCTTCGGTTGAATTCGATCATGGCAAACATTTTAATTATGATACCAAAATCGCCAATTGTTCAACATCAGACTGTCATGATCTCCTTAAAGCTCCGAAACGGCCGACGAAATATCTGGTTTATACGAAAGAGGGCATAAAGTATTACAAATATGCCTATCATCAAAACTGTATCGGGTGTCACAAAGAAATAAAAGTCGAAAGAAAAAGACTGGAAAACGTGTATCTGGCCGCTAAAAAAGAGCTGCCCAAAACCGGTCCGACCAGTTGCAAAGAGTGTCATCCCAAAGAATAGTTTCGACGGTATCGCCATGTCTTTTTTACCGGCGTATATAACGCACAAAATACAGGATCCTTTTTAAGAAAACACAGATTTCCATATAAAAAACAATAAAATCGTTTCGCGATAGGCAGGCCTACGACAGTATTTCGCTACGGATCCGTTCTTTCTATCGATTCCGAATACACTCAAACAGTACACACTTTTTAAAAAAGATCGTCCATTCCGCTCTCCGAGGCGTAGCTATTCGAGCCAGAGGCTGATCAATAAAACCTTAGAATAAAAACTCCCCGACCGCTCAAACAATTACGACCCTTACACGCTAATTTTATCCGTAAGCTGTATGGCTTTACAGGGAAAATAAGATGTCAAAACAAAAGAACACAATGGCTCTCCTGAGAGAAAAGAGGATGCTTTTTATCATCATTTTAGTTGTTCTTTTTTTAATTGAGCTCCAAATTTTTGCGGTTGCGGCGATGAAATCCGGACGTAAATCGTGGTTGCAAGTGCTCGATACCAAGGGGAACGTGATACACGAAACAGACGGTCAAAATCTCAGCGAGTTCAATAAATATTATTTTGAAAAAACATTTGGTCCATTCGAACAGTATCAGGTCAAAATGGTAACCAAGGATCGCCCGTTTCCTTTCAGAGCCTGGTTTGTTGCGGCCGTGGGCATACCTGTCGGTGCAATGCTTCTGTTTGCATTTTTTGTCCGGACATATCAGTCTCTATTTTATAAAGAAGAAAAAATGCCCCATGATCCTGATTCAAAAGAAAAGGAATACGAATACCGGTTTGAAAAAATCATAGCGGCCATTAGCAGATTTAACATCTTTGCCATTGGCTTTCTGATATTTCTGGCGGTATTTTTATACTGGGTCATCCCAGATTTAATCGTCTATCTGGGTCGAGTGGGCACCGAATCGGTAGCCCGATACAAGTGGATTTTCTTATCTGCTGCCGTCATTTTTTTGGGTCTGATCATATGGATGATATATTTAAGGTATCTTCTGGCCAAAAAAACCATAGACAGCCATACGGAAATCAAAAAATGCCGCATGCAGTTGGAGTACGATAAAACCGATCATATTCCCCTGCAACTGGATTATGATCCGGAAGAAAATTCCGATGCAAAGGTTTGATTCCTATTCCTCTGTATCATCCTTGAGATCATTATCCTTGAATCCTTTCAAAATCATCAACTCTTTTGGAGATAATTCAAACATTATTACCATCAGATCCTCCGGTTTTGAAAAGAGTCCCGTCCAAAATCGTTTCAAAAACTATTTTGCCTTGACATTCGCTTTGTCGTTTGAGATGAGAGAGGCTGATCGTTTTTTTAGTTGGGGGCCATGCGGTTTTTTTACGGGTCGATTTCGCTCTGAAGGAACTATCACTTTTGCCAGCGTAACGACTTGAAGCTTAGGTCTAACATTGAAAGTATTTAGAAGGAGGTCAGTACTATGGCAGAGGGGATCGTAAAGTGGTTTAGTGACAAAAAAGGGTTTGGATTCATCGAACGCGAGGACGGGACGGACATTTTTGTACATTTTTCTTCCATCACTATGGATGGGTTCAAGACCCTTGCTGAGGGAGAAAGGGTGACTTTTGACGTGGAAGAAAGCGACCGGGGACCGGCGGCCAAGAACGTCCAAAAAGCTTAAATTTCAAAACATCAGAACATCAAAGGCATTTCATCGAAACAAGGATGGGATGCCTTTTTTATTTTGAAAGCCGGGTTCTCAGGATCAGGTTGAAAACAACGGTTATGCCATTTGATCGGTTAGGCTGGAATGTTGGAATAATGGAGTGTTGGAGTGATGTGAAAACAAATTTTTTCCAACCCATTACTCCAACACGCCAACACTCCATGCTTTTCCCCACTACTCCATCACTCCATCATTCCCCGTATGGCGGGATCTAAAATGGGCCCTGCCTGCCCCGCTTAGCGGGGGATTCTTGATGCGGATTTGTCTTACGGCCCTCCAGCGTGTTGCGGGAAGCTAAAATCCCGCTTTTCAGGACAGCGGGAAGATTCACGTGCTTTTTGCAAAATCGCTGATTATTCCGCCGATTTTTTCTTCAATGTACGTCGCAATAGATTGAGCCTGGTCAGATGTAATCGTCGCGATATCCGCTGAAAGCCTTTCAATTTCCTCTTCATCAATCCCAGTGGTCATGTTGATCAGAAACGGGTCGACCTCGCCTTCAGTCGGCAAGACCCCACAGGCGCCAAACGCGCCCAGGAATTCATCTTTTACGAAAATAGGAACAACGATCTTTAACAGGCCTGCATCACATTCTTCTATGAGGCTTTTTCCGGTTTGCTTTGCCTGGGCTGCAAGATTCATGTGGGCAACCGCGCAGATATAACTCTGTCCCTTGTCCGTGGCCTTAATAGCAGGGCATAGCCTGTTTGCCCAATTTTTATAATCTGTTATCCGGATGCCGTCCGTATTGAAAACATTCGCATCGAGGTTGGATCTTCGGGTGACGTCCTCCTCGAGGCCTTTCCATTTCTCAAGTGGTAAAAGATCGGCCAATTTCATTGTCGATAAACTCCTCTTTGCTGTTCGCTTTAATGCGCTCTAATTCGTTCAAACAGCTTCCCGATCAAAACGGAATCATCCTGCAGCTTACTGAAATTGTGAGCGTAAGCAATTCATCGGGCACTCAGTATCTGTTCTGAAGCCACTGTTCGAGGCGGCTGAGGCCTTCTTTTATGGATACTGTTGGCGCGTACCCCAGATCTTTTCTGGCAGCACGGATATCGAACCAGTGGGCTGTTGCAAGCTCGTCCGCAAGAAAGCGCGTTATTTGAGGTTCTCCGCGGATCCTGAACGTTTTATAGACAAATTCGAACAGAGCGCCCATCAGCCATGCTATTTTTCGAGGGATTGCCCGCTTAACCGGAGGGTGCCCTGCTGTTTTTAAAATATCGTTGACCAAGTCCCATAAAGGAACCGGGTCGTCCTGGCTTATAAAATAGACATTTCCTGAAAGTTTGGGGTTCTTCTTCAGCCGGTCAGCGGCCAGAACATGGGCTTCGGCAGCGTTGTCTATGTAGATGGTGTCCACAAGGTTTTTTCCGCTGCCGACCCTCACAAGACGTCCGGCCCTTTCAATAATTCTCGGTACCAGGTGATTGTCTTTTGGGCCCCATATCAAGTGGGGTCTCAACGTGATGGTCATCAGATCTTTGCCTGTAGCCTTTATGACAAGCTGTTCTGCCATTGCCTTGGTTTTCGGGTAGTGGGCATGAAATTTTTCAGGGTAAGGGACAGATTCGTCCACGCCTTCCATGTCCATGCCGTCAAAAACCACACTGGGGGAGCTCGTGTAAACGAGCCGTAAAACGCCATGCTTTTTACAAGCGTCAATCACATGTTGAGTTCCCACGACATTGGTTGGGTAATAATCAGCGTAATTTCCCCAAACACCGGGTTTGGCTGCAACGTGAAAGACGAGCTCTATCCCCTTGCATGCCTGTTCAACGGCAGTTTTATCAACCATATCGCCCTTAATCTGTTGGACCCCCAACTGCGCAAGTTCAGGGTAAAAATTGCGGGAAAAACTTCGGACATCATCGCCTCGATCCACCAGTTGTCTAACGATGGCGCCGCCTAAAAATCCGCCACCGCCGGTGACCAGAACTTTATGGAGAGACTTGTTTGTAATGGATTCATCGTTTTTCATTTAACGTTTTGATTTTTTTTATTGGACACAGATAAACACAGATTAGCAAGATTTTTAAATTGGGGGCAAAGCCCCTTAATTCAATATTATCTGTGAAAATCTGTGTCCTATTTAATTTAGTTTCTTTTCAGCCCATATAGCCAGTTTTTCCCGGAAGATTTTTGAGTTGTGCCGAA
>JAFCZV010000242.1 GCA_019314155.1 Deltaproteobacteria bacterium | reverse complement strand
TTTCATGTCGATACTCTGGAATAAATCCCTGAAGACCGTATTTGAAGCCGAAAATATTTTTGACGCCGTAACCGTAGAAAAGCTCCAGAACGATTGCTCGAATGATATCGTTTATCCCGGGACACAAGCCGCCACAGGTTACCAGTGCACACCGAAGCTTGCTCGGATCGAAGTATATTTTCTTTCTGGGGCCGGCCAGCTCAAAGGCATTGAAAAATTTCTCTTTTTCAACCGTCTCGATCAGGTTTTTTAATCTTACATCCAAAACAACCTTGTCCGTATCGTCCACAAAAGTTCGGCTTAGGGTGTTTTCTTCCCTCTGGATGGGCGATGGTATTTTGAGGGGGCCAAGGGTCTGAATTGTGGTATCGATGTCATTGAGTTTCATGACGTCCTCTTTTTTCACGGTTCTCTATGTTGAACTGAAACAGCGAGCACGTTCCCTACAGCAAGACTTCGGTGAGCCTTTGATTACCCGCCTGAGGATAAGCGCCGGAGATGGGGGGCCTTTTCACGATATAAGACAATGCAACCCACAAGTCCTTAGATGATCCGGATTAGGTCCCATTGAATTTGAATTCGCCTTTCCCTAAAATATCATGCAGGTGCAAAATTCCCCGAACTTTTCTGTTAGCGTCGGTTATGGGGAGCACCGTGATCTGGTATTCTTCCATTAAGTTCAAGGCATCATAGGCCGGAGAATCCAGGTGGACGGCCCAGGGATCTTTTGTCATAACATCTTCAACGGTTAGATCGACAATAGATTTGTTTTTGGCCATCAGGCGTCTCAAGTCACCGTCTGTGATGATGCCGGCCAGTGTGCCGTCAGATTTGATGACGAACGTTACCCCCAACTCCAGGCGATTTATTTCCCGGACGGCGTCTTTCATGGCGGTGCCTTCAGGAACCTGGGGAACCGACTCGCCGGTTAACATGATGTCTTTAACTTTGCTTGAAAGCCGCTGGCCCAGAATCCCTCCGGGATGAATCTTTTTAAAATCACACGAGTTAAAATGTTTCTTGTTACTCAAAACAACAGCAAGGGCATCCCCCATGGCGAGAAGTGCCGTGGTGCTTGCCGTCGGGGCGAGGCCCAGGGGGCAGGCCTCCTTTTCAACGGCAACGTCTATGACGATGTCACTGTGTCTTGCCAGGGTCGAATTTTTATTTCCGGTAAAGGCAATGATGGTGCATCCGAATTTTCGGATGCTCGGTACCAGAACATTGAGTTCCTCGGTTTCACCGCTGTTGGAGAGTGCAATAAATATATCATCCGAACCGCCAATGCCGAGATCTCCATGCATTGCCTCGGCTGGGTGTAAAAAGAGCGACCGTGTTCCTGTGCTGTTTAGCGTCGCGACAATTTTCCGGCCCACCAGTCCGGATTTGCCCATGCCGCTCAGGATTAAACGACCCTTGGATCGGCAGATGAGTTCCACCATTTCAGAAAAGTTTTCATCAATACGTTCTGCCAGTTTCAGAAGGCCTTCGGCCTCTATTTTTAGCACTTCAACAGCTTGCTTTATGAGCATCTGGGATAAACCTCTGTTATTGACAATTATGTGTAAAAGTAACGGTAACCCTAAGTCTAGGCAATTAAGTGGTATTTTGTTAAAAAAGAATGTCTCATATATAGGAATGGTATCCGGACCTTCGAAATGTATAATAAATTAAACACGTAAAAAAGTTTCCATTTTGTTTGCGCTCATTTAGAGAATTAAGATGATTTCATCAAATATATCTAATTATAATGGCTATCTGTGATATTTCAATTAACAATATTGAAAAAGATGTAAATTGTAAAATTTTCCATCGATCCACACCTGACAACTTGCCAATTTTTAAACAAAAAATCAACAGTTCTTTTGTTACGGTTCCATAAAAAATTTAGTCGTATTTAGCCGCACCAACGCTCCCCGATCCCTCAGAGTGTCGAAGCAGAGCGGTGATCTTGTTTCAACCGGGCAGCCGGGCGCTTCATTTCACGCATTTTTTAATGGTAAAAATTTTTATTGACAAGCGTTGTTTGCCTGTTTATATTTCGTCAGCTTTTTCGACATGGATCCAAAAGGCCGGGAACGAAAGTCCCCAGGCTTTTTTTTTGATTTTTTTTTGAAAGGGCGTGATTCCAATGGTTTGTACAACAGTTAGGAAAGGCTTTGACTGCCCTTTTATGACGGCAAAAGGGTGTTCATACAATGGCGGAATTTGTCACGAGACTGTAGAGAAATGTGACGGCTGCAACCGAAGCGCTGAATTTTTAACCAAATGGTACTGCACAGCATGCCCTGACCCTTCGTTAAAATGGAAAACCGGGGATTGCAATTTCGCTTCACATGTTACCAAACAATCCTCTGCATCAAAGACGAAAATTAATCCGCTCAAAGCATCCAAGAGAGGAAACAGGTAATGTTGCTTTCTATCGACCAATGAACCCCGCCCTTTTAAAGGGCGGGGTTTTTTGTCTGCCATCAATTCCAATCCGTACTTTCGGTGCTTTCTCATCTTCCCCATTTTTCAAGCGTTTTTCACTTGACATACTTTATGTCTAAACTATAAGATTTATTGTAATTTATGTAGATATTGTTAAAAATGAATTCCAAACATTCCATATTCAAGGAGGTTAAATTTATGAACCCTATCGCTCAATCCCTCAATCAGGTCATCGAAAAAGGCAATCCGTATCTTATGGAAATGCTGTCTGATGTGGGAAAAAATCTTTTTTTCCCTAAAGGGATCTTGAGTCAAAGTGCTGAGGCCAAGGAAAAAGCCCACAAGTTAAATGCGACCATAGGGATCGCTACTGAGAAGGGGAGAACCATGATTTTCCCTTCGGTTATGGATTCCATTTGCGGTATCCGGCCTGCGGCGTCGTTAACCTATGCACCCTCTTTTGGAATTCCGGCGTTAAGAAAAATTTGGCTCGATTCCCTGTTTATAAAAAATCCATCTCTTTCCGGTAAAAGCGTGAGTCTCCCGGTGGTTACATGTGGTATTACCCATGCCATAAGCACGTTCGCGGATGTCTGGTTAGACCCCAATGATGTGGTTGTTTTGCCGGACATGATGTGGAGAAACTATAACATGGCTTTGAATGTCAAAAAAGGGGCGGTAATAAGACATTATCCCATGTTTTCGGAAAACGGAGGGCTTAATCTTGAAGCGTTTGAGGAAACCATCAAAGCCGAAGCCAAAAAACGTGATAAGATATCTGTTTTATTGAATTTTCCAAATAATCCTACCGGTTATACAGCCACAGTAGAAGAGGGGGAACGAATTGTCGAAATCCTTACCTCGGTCGCTGATGAAGGTACAAACGTCATTGCGGTTATGGATGACGCCTATTTCGGACTTTTTTATGAAGACCAGACCTTGAAAGAATCCCTTTTTGCAAATCTTTGTGACCGGCATCCCAGGTTGCTCGGCGTAAAACTCGATGGCGCTACAAAGGAAAATTTTGTCTGGGGTTTGAGAGTCGGTTTTATAACTTACGGGTGTGTGATAGACGGTGACGAAAAGGGGGTTTACGATGCACTCGAAAGGAAGACGGCCGGAAGTATCCGGGGGGCAATTTCCAATGCGTCCCATCTGGGTCAGACCATTGTACTCAAGTCCATGCAGGACGACAACTATACGGCGGAAAAAGAAGAAAAATTTGAAATACTGAAAAACAGGGCCATTCGTGTTAAAGAAGTTCTCTCGGATTCCAGATTCACAGACGCCTGGGATGTGTATCCGTTTAACTCCGGTTATTTTATGTGTATCCGTTTAAAATCTGTGAATGCTGAAACACTCAGGGTCCACCTGCTGGAAAAATACGGGGTCGGGCTTATCTCCATCGGAGAGAAGGATTTGAGAGTCGCTTTTTCTTGCCTGGAAGAAAACGAAATCCCTGAACTTTTCAATATTGTTCTGCAAGGAGTGAAGGATTTGAAAGGCTAACTGCTTTAGTGGGACTATTGAACCGTTTAAAAAATATTATCGGATCCTTTGCCGGAAAAGAACGGTCAATTAATATCGCACAGGCCGGAAAATGGACGCTCTATTTTGTATTAATTGGTATTATCGCGGGGCTCGGTTCAGTTGTTTTTCATTACCTGTGCCGGCTCGGTGTACACTTTTTTTTGGATGTTCTTGCCGGCTACCGACCCCCGGCTCCGGCCGGGGAGCATCATCTCATTCCGCCCACGAACACGCTGTTTAACCCCATCCTTCTCTTTTTCCTTCCGGCGTTCGGGGGTCTTCTGAGCGGATGGCTGGTATATACCTATGCCCCTGAAGCCGAAGGTCACGGCACGGACGCTGCCATCGACGCCTACCACCGGAAAGGCGGTTTTATACGTGGAAGGGTCCCCATTATCAAGACCATTGCTTCCGCACTGACACTGACCACCGGTGGTTCAGGCGGTCGGGAAGGCCCCATCGCTCAAATCGGAGCAGGCTTTGGCTCATTTCTGGCAACAGTATTGAAACTGTCAGACCGGGAACGGCGGATCATGATGGCTGCCGGGGTCGGGGCCGGGGTTGGGAGTATCTTTCGCGCTCCGTTGGCCGGCGCGCTTTTTGCCGCCGAGGTGTTGTACCGCGATCCGGAGTTCGAACCTGAAGTTATTATCCCTGCCGGGATCTCCTCGGTGGTTGCCTACTGTCTGTTTTGTCTGGTATTCGGATGGGGGTCTCTGTTCGAATCACCGGATTTTATATTCCGCAATCCTTTGGAATTGGGGCCTTATCTGGTGCTTTCCCTTGTTCTTGTGGGAATGGGGATTTTTTACGTTAAAGCGTTTTATGGCGTCATCAAAGTTTCAAAGGCCATCAAAATACCCAATCATTTCAAACCTGCCATCGGAGGACTGTGTACCGGACTGGTGGGCTTCTTCTTACCCCAGACCCTGGCCTTTGGGTACGGGTTTGTTCAGCAAGCCATACACAATGAACTGACAATTCCGTTTTTACTTTTTCTAGCTGTTGGTAAGGTGTTGACCACATCTTTTTCCATCGGTTCCGGAGGCAGCGGCGGGGTTTTTGGTCCATCCGTTGTGATTGGCGGCGCCACGGGCGGTGTGGTAGGGAAGATGTTTCATCTGATTATGCCCGGCATCGTCACCGAGCCCGGGGCGTTTGTTGTGGTGGGCATGGCAGGGTTTTTCACAGCGGTTTCAAATACGCCCATTTCAACCATCATATTTGTAAGCGAAATGACCAACTCGTATCATCTGCTTCTTCCCAGCCTTCTGGTATGTTCGGTATCTTATCTTGCAGCGCGCAAGTGGACCATTTATGAAAAACAGGTCAAAAGCAAGATCAACTCTCCGGCCCATTCAGGAGATTTCTTCGTGGATATTCTGCAGGCCATCAGAGTGAAAGACCTGATGCATCTTGTGAAAAAGGTGGACGTCATTCCCCAGAACATGACGTTTGGAGATTTCAGAGAATTTTTCCCTGAGACAAAGCAGCACTACTTCCCGGTTGTCGATCAGCATAACAGGCTGGCGGGGATATTTTCCAGTACGGATATTCGGGCAGTTCTCTTTACTCGGGGAATCGGAAATCTCGTGGTGATGAATGATGTTGCCACCTTTGACATCATATTAACAACACCTTCGGAAGATTTGAATGCGGTTTTGCAAAAATTTACCGTAAAAAATATCGACAGCCTTCCTGTGGTAAAAGACGAAGATCATAGTATCCTGATCGGAATGCTGAATCGAAGAGAGGTTATTGCATATTACAATGAGCAGATACAAAAGATGAAAAACAGGTCTTAACCGGCTGTTGCCCAAACAGCCGTCTCTTTGAGCGGGTAAGGAAACGCTTCGGCGCCGGCGAAAAATGATTTGGGAAGCAGCCCGTTAATATTTGACTTCCATCAGGAACAATCCATGTGCGGGCGCAGTTATCCCAGCAAGGTTACGATCCTTTGAAGCGAGTATGCGCTTAAAGTCGTTGAGGGTAATCTTACCAAGACCGGCATCCACAAGTGTCCCCACAATATTGCGCACCATAAATTTAAGAAACCCGTCGCCTTCTATTTTTAAAACCAGATATCCATTATCGGTTTCCACAAAATCTGCATTCATAACACAGCGGACAGTACTGGTTCTGGGGCTTCCCGACCCTTCAAATGCTTTGAAATCATGGCGGCCGACAATATAATAAAGTGCGTTCCGCATGGCATTCAGATCGAGTTTTTTCCGGATGTGCCAGGCGTACCGCCGGAAAATGGCGTCAGGAAGTCGTCGATTCAAAATTCTGTAATGATACGTTTTGCTTTTTACATCGTATTGAGCGTGAAACTTTTCAGGAACCGCTTCGCACGATGTTACGACAACATCTTCGGGCAAAAGACTGTTGAGCCCATTTTGAAAAACTTCAGCACCCAGTGATGTGTTGCATCGGAAATTGGCCACCTGGCCAAAGGCGTGAACGCCGGCATCCGTTCTGCCGGAGCCGATCAGGGTGACCCTATTTTCTGTCATGGTCATTAGTGTGCTCTCAATTTCGCCCTGAATGGTTCGATCTGTGGGCTGACGCTGCCAACCGTGATAAGCGCTGCCATCGTACTCGATGATAATTTTGAAGTTCTGCATGAGAGATTCGAGTTAGAGTCTGTCACGTAACTACTCAGGTATTTAG
>JAFCZV010000241.1 GCA_019314155.1 Deltaproteobacteria bacterium | reverse complement strand
ATCTCCATCAACCCGGATATCGCCTTGAGCAGGGTCGATTTGCCGGCCCCGTTGGCCCCGATGATGGAAACCACCTCACCTTTGGGAACCTTTATGGAAATCTTTTTTAGAATACGGATTCTGTCGTACGCGGCGGATATCCCCTCGATCTTGAGCATATTTTAAGCCTCGCTCCCCAAATAGGCTTCAATGACCTTTGGATTGTCCCGGATCGCCTCCGGAGTTCCTTCGGCGATTTTCTGTCCATAGTTGAGCACCACAATCTCATCGGATATATTCATGATCACCTTCATGTCATGCTCCACCAGCAAAACGGTAATCCCTTTTGCATTGATGGCTTTGATCAGAGAAGATGCCACATAAGTTTCGGTCTCATTAAGGCCGGCCGCGGGTTCGTCCAGGCAGATCAGTTCCGGCTCAGTGGCCAGTGCCCGCCCGATTTCCAGCATCTTCTGCTCCCCCAGAGGCAGGTTGTCGGCCGGTTCTTCGAATTTGTCGGCCAGACCGATAAACTTCAAAATCTTAACAGCCCTTTCCCGCATCTCTTCTTCTTTCCGTTTGGCTCCCGGGAGTCTTAACCCTGACACCATAAAGGATGTCGGGACCCGGGTATGGCATCCCAGCATGACATTCTCCAGAACGGTCATATTGCCGAACAACTCGATGGTCTGGAACGTTCGTGAAATACCCCTGGAGGCAATTTCGTGGGTTTTGAGTTTTTTAATGGATCGGCCCTTAAAGCGGACAGTCCCCTCGGTAGGGGGAAAAAACCCTGTAATGATGTTGAACAGAGTGGTTTTCCCTGCGCCGTTGGGACCGATAATGGCCTTGATGGTCCCTCTTTTCACCTTAAAATCCGGTTTAAAGAGTGCCATCAGCCCGCCAAAGGCCATAACCACCCCTTGCACCTCGAGAATATTTTCTACCGTTGTATCATTCATTTGACTTCTGTCTCACAAACAATTTTTTTAGCATACCCGGCACCCCCGCCAGGCCATGGGGCAAAAAGATGGTAACCAGAAGAAGAATGGCACCGTAGACAATGACCTCGAATTCTTCAAAATAATGGAGCCACTCATAGCTTAAAAAGGTGATGAGCCCGGCACCGATAACAGCCCCCCAAATATTATACATCCCCCCCAGAGCAATCATGATCAACAGCTTGATAGAGAAGAAAAGGTCGAAAGTGGATGGATTGATAAAATTAAGATAGTGGGCGTAAAGACTGCCTGCCAATGATGCCAAAATGGCCGAATAAACAAAAACCATTATCTTGAACTTAGAGACGTTGACCCCCATGGAATTGGCAGCGGCCTCACTGGTGTGGATCGCCCTCAGAGCACGCCCGGCATCGGACTGAATGACATTGATGGTAAAAATCAATATAACAAAGACAAAACTCCAGACCAGGTAAAAATATTTTTCAATGGAATCGAAGTCAAACCCGAATATGCTTAAACCAGGTATGTCGGCCATACCGTCCGGCCCTCCGGTCCACTGGGCTTCTTCATTGAAAATGATAAAAATGATGATCCCGAAGGCAAGGGTTGCCATGGCAAGATAATGCCCTTTGAGTTTGAGTGACGGCGCTCCTATCAGAAACGCAATCCCGCCGGTGACTAATACGGCGATGAACATGCAAAACCACGGATTGAGACCGTAGCGGGTGGTCAGAATAGCGGAAACATAGGCGCCGATACCGTAAAATGCGGCTTGTCCAACGGAAATCTGGCCGGCATAGCCCATTAAGAGCCCCAGACCGATGGTAATCAGGCAGTAAATACCCACGAATACCATAATATCGGTATAGTTCTCTATAGCGGGCACTTTACCGGCAACCCAAGGAAAGATGATGATGAAGCCGGCAAAAACGCCGATGGGAAGTTTTCCGATTCGCAACATGCCTAAAACCTTTTGATCTTGCTGATCTCTATATTTCCAAAAATTCCGCTGGGCTTAAAAAACAAAACGAACAAAAGCACGATCAATGCGAAAGCGTCCTTGTAACCCGAAGAGATAAGTCCGGCGCCCAAAGATTCGAGGGCGCCCAAAAGCAATCCGCCGATAACAGCGCCGGGAAAACTGCCCAACCCACCCAAAACAGCGGCACCGAATCCTTTTATGGCCAGCATGGCCCCCCGGTCATATTCCATAAGGGAGATGGGGGTCATCGTAATACCTGCCACCGCGCCTATGGCGGCGGACAGCGCAAATGAAAGCAGAACCATCCCCTTGACATTGATCCCTACCAAGCTGGCGGCATCTGGATTGTCCGCACAGGCGCTCATAGCCTTTCCAGTGATGGTTCTTTCAAAAAAGAACGTCATTACGATGACAGTCAAGACCAGAAAGCCGATGACCCAGAAATACTGGGGTTGAATGACGGCTCCCAAAACGGTAATGGGATCGCGTCCTGAAAACGCAGGCAGATCAAAAGGATCTTTGCCCCAGATAAACATGGCCGTTCCCTTGATCAAGATAGACGCCGCAATGGTTGCAATAATCAGGCTTAATACCGTGGGCTGGCGAATCGGGTTGATGGCCAATCTGTCCAGCAATATCCCCACCAGGGTAACAAGGATAACCGTGCCCGGAAAGGCCAAAATAAGCGGAAGGCCCATGGCAACGTTTAAAAAGACCATGATCAACCCGCCCAGCATGACAAACTCACCCTGGGCAAAGTTTATGATCTCGGTGACGTTATAAATGATATTAAACCCGACCGCCACCATGGCATAGATACTGCCTATGGCGATACCGGTGACCAGATATTGAAAAACCTGGCCGGTAAATGTGATAGTTTCCATTTTGAGTTAAGAATTAAAAAGCGAGGGCGGTGCGAAAACCGCCCTCGCATGGTGTTTTTGGGTCTCAACCCAACTGATTATTCTACAATTGTCCAGTCGCCGTCTTTTACCACGACCATCTGAAAAGCGGTCTTGTCCAGGCCGATATGGTCGTCCGGCGAGAAGTTAAAGACCCCGTGCTGGCCGACAAATCCTTGGGTGTTTTCGAGGTAATCTCTGATTTTGGCCTTGTCGCAACCAACGTCTTTAAGGGCATTGGCCACCAATTGCAGCGCGTCCCAGGCATGTCCGCCAAAGGAGCTTAACGACTCGTTGTATTTGGCGGCGTAGTCTTTCATATACTGCATGGTTACCGCCTTTTGAGGATGGTCATCCGGCAACAGCTCGGAAACATTGACTGCGCCCAAAGGGCAGTAAACCCCCTCGGCAGCCCCGGCAGCCAGCTTGATGTTTTTTCGGCTGCCGAAACCGTGACTCTGATAGAAAGGAATGCTTGTCATTCCCAGGTCTTTCCAGTTGCGAAGCGCCACCACCTGGGTCGGCCCCACCGACCAATTGACAATCACCTGGGGGGCCTTTCCTTTGATTTTGGTTAACTGTGCGGTCATATCCGTATCCTTGGGTCCGTATTTTTCATCCGCCACAATGTTCATCCCATACTTGGGGGCAAGCCGGATGAGTTCACCTCGCCCGCTGGCACCAAACCCGGAGGTAACGCTCAGGACAGCGATCTTATTGACGCCTTTCTTCTTCAAAAAGGTGTAAACGGCTTCCACCGCCATGGTATCTGTCTGAGGTGTTTTGAAAACCCATTTGCGCACCTTTTTCTTTTTGTCATCCCAGACGATTTTATAACTGGCTGCGCAGGAAACCAGAGGGGTTTTGTATTTTGCAGCAAGAGGAACAACCGCCAAAGACGTCCCGCTCAGCGAGGGACCGATCACCGCACAGACCTTATCTTGGGTGATCAGTTTTCTGACTGCAAGATTGGCCTTGGTGGCATCCCCCTCACTGTCATAAATGATCAGTTCCAGTTTTTTCCCGTTAATACCGCCGGCATTGTTGATCTTTTCAGCCAGCATTTCGGCGGTCTTTTTTTCAGGGTCTCCTAGAAAAGAAGTGCGGCGAAAAGACAAATCGTGGACAGAACAGCAATTTTTCTGAGTGTCATTTTCCTCTCCTTTTGCGTTTAACGTTAATAAAAGTCTCTTCTAACCCAAGTTTATAGCGATATCGTCCATCCGATAATGAAATTCGGATGGGGTGTTGGAATACTGGAATAACACAATTTGATTTCAAATGGGTCTCACCTGAAACCTAAGCTAAAAAGGAGATCCTCCTGCATCAGCCGCTTTAAAAAGTTCAACCAGGATTAAAGGGTATAAACCTTACTACCATTAATGACTTTTACGTTGTGTTCTTCGAGTATTTTGACAGCATCAGCGATGTTGTCGATTCGGAAGATCATGACCGCATTTTTTCCGCTGTGCTGAACAAAGGCATACATGTATTCCACATTGATTTCGGCTTTATGCAAAATATCCAATATCCTGTGAAGGCCCCCGGGCCTGTCTTCCACTTCTACGGCCACAACATCGGTTTTACCTA
>JAFCZV010000240.1 GCA_019314155.1 Deltaproteobacteria bacterium | reverse complement strand
TAGCAAGATTTTCCTAATTTGATTTCGGTTCGAAACCATCAATTTTCAGGAATTTCTGACTTAGGCCCTAAACCTTGAGTTTTTCAAATTACTCTGCCACCCCAACATATTGTGTAAGCACCAATTCTAAATTTATCAATAAAAATTCAAGACTTCTCCCTTCAGAGTTGAATTTTTGAAGGCCGAAAAAATGAAGGTTTAGGAAAGAAGTCAATCGCTTTAAATGAAACAGGGTGAGCTATTTTATTGCATCACCCCGTTCTATTTTGTGGTTGGCCATAAATGCAATTGTAATGGTGCAACCGCTAGTTTTTAAAAAGCATTAAAAAATTAGGTTCTTCTCCAATTTAGTTGGAGAAGAGAGTTCAAGAGTTCAGCGGTTCGAATCTTCCCTGGAAGAAGCGGAGGACCTCAGGCTCATACACGAAACGAAGGCCGCTGATACGGTCTTTTTTTTCATAGAGCCGCTTGATTCCATCGGCTACATAATCGAAATGAGAGTTCGTATAGACCCTTCTCGGGATTGTACACCTTACCAGCTCCAAATCCGGGCGGTAGTTTTCACCGTTAACAGGATTGCGTCCCTTGGAAACATTTCCTCTCTCCATTGTGCGTACTCCCGTCTCAATGTAGATTGCAGCGGCCAGGGCCTGAGCCGGATATTCATCCTGATCGATATGAGGCAAGAATCGTTTGCAATCTAAAAATATGGCATGCGAGCCAGGAGGCACAACAATGGGTACACCGGCTTCAACCAGTTTGCGACCGAACTCCTGGGTTTGCTCGATTCGCATCTGAATGTAGTTGTCATCGAGAGAATCAATTAGTCCCCTGTGAAGAGCTTCGATGTCTTTCGGATCAAGGCCGCCATTGCTGATGTCTCCTTCCCAGATGCGAAGCATTCTTTCAAATTCCGTAGCAAGCTCTTTGCTGTTACATGCCAGTATGCCGCCCATGTTAACCAGGAAATCTTTCTTGCAGCTGATGGTACACCCATCCCCGTAGCTGAGCATTTCTTGGAGGATCTCTTTAACCGGCTTTACCCTGTATTCCGGGTCCTTCACCTTGACCATATAGGCATTTTCAACGCAGCGGGTGGCATCGAACATTACCGGAATGCCGTTTTTTCGGCATACGTGGGAGACTTCTTTGAGATTCTGCATGGAGAAAGGCTGTCCGCCCGCCATATTCACCGCCATCTCGAAGCTTATGTAGGCCACGTTTCCCGTTCCTGCACGCTCAATTTCCCTTTCGAGCTTGGCCACGTCAATATTTCCTTTCCAAGGAAAAAGGCTCTCCGGATCATGAGCTTCATCGACGATGACGTCTGTAAAAACACCGCCAGCCATTTCCTGATGCAGTTTTGTCGTCGTAAAGTACATATTGCCTGGGACAATTTGGCCGGGATTGATCATGGTTGACGACATAATGTGCTCGGCAGCCCTGCCCTGATGAGTGAGAATAATGTGGTTAAACCCGAGAATATCTTGAAAGTCCTTGATCAGATCTATATAGTGCTTGCTGCTGTAAGGGGTATCCACCGTATTGGTCATGCCCTCCCACTGGTAGCAGCTCATGGCCGATGTCCCACTATCGGTAAGCAGATCGATGTATACATCTTCGGAGTTCAGAAGAAAAGTGTTGTAACCCGCCTTTTCCATGGCTTGGAGCCGGTGCGATCTATCCGTCAGCTTGAGGGGCTCGAAAATGGCGATCTTGTAAGGTTCGAAATGATCTGCTTCACCTGCCGCTTCCTGCGGAAAGGAAGCAAAAAGCCGATGTCTGTCCGGTTCCAGAATTGCCTGGTCCGCAAACTCGGGTTTATTCATGAGTTTGAGTCCGGTTGTTTCCTCTCTGCAGATGTATGCCCTGGAAATGATGTCTGCGATCTTCTGCAAATGGTTTCGGGTGTAAGCGTTCCGGGGAAGTTCCAGATTGAGGATTCGGCGGCCTTGCCCGTGGGTATGATACTGCCAGAGACCATCAATTCTACTCCTTAGGCCGCCCAGAATGTACAGAACGGCGGCGAGTGCGAATTTGGGATGGTCATCTGTTGTCAGATGGGGGAGGAAGCGATCCACGTCAAGAGCGATCCCGATTCCGCCCCTGAATACGGGCACTTCTTTTTTTCTTAAGATTTTTATGAGTTGTTCGATCTGGGCGTTATACCATTCCAGGAGACTTGTTTCCTGCATCTCTTCGATACCCACGGCAAAAACCTCCATGGCCCTACCCGTCATGCCTCCGTAAGTATGCAGTCCCTCAAAAACCACTACCTGATTCATGAACTTTTCATGGAGTTCAGGCTGGCGGCTGGCAATCAGGCCGCCCACATCCGACCGGCAGTCCTGACTGGCATCCATGAGAACGACATCGGCCAGGGAGATGATCTTTCGAACGATTTCCATATAATCCAGGACTGGATGCTCCACCTGTTTGATCCAGTAGGCATTTTCAAGTACAAGGGAAATGTCGACGGCAAGAGGAATGGATTGGGAGGCGGTCAAGGCGGCGACCTTCTCAAGGTTATCAAGTGAAAAAGGCTGGCCGTTCCAGGCTACGGGACACGTTTCAAGATAAACATAGGCCACACCCTCCGGGCCTTCGCTTTCCAGAAGGCGTTTTAACTTCTCCAGATCGACATTTCCGCCAAACCGGTTCGGGGCCTGATAATCAGATGCCTCTGGGCAGGTAACATCAGTGCTGATCCCACCGTTTTCCGGAACAAGCCCTTCTGAACGGCCCCTATTGTGAAGTACGGTCTGACCTTTTTTCAGAAACGTCGTAGCCAAAAGTTTTTCTGCTCCGATTCCATTGTGAGTGGGAACGATATGAGAAAAGCCGAGTATCTGTTCGGCACTCCGCTGCAGATGGATAAAGTTGCGGCTGCCAGCGTAAGCTTCATCACCGATCATGAGCGCAGCCTTTTGATAATGGGACCAGGCGGACATTCCCCTGCACACCAGGTCGAAAGTTATATGGTCGGAACTTAGATGGAACGTGTTAAAATGAATCATCTTCAAAATGTTCCACCTCTCATAGATTTTCAGATTTTCAATCTTCTTGACTTCCTTGATTTTGTAAGGTTCGGATATCATGCGAGTACTCCTTATATGTATTCAATAACCGGCGGTTAAAGGACATAGGGAATCTTCCAGCTGAAATTTCTAAAAAGGACAAAGGTTTCGGTGGACCGTACTCCTTTGACCTTGGACATTTCATTCTTGAAAAAGTCGAGCAGTTCAAACTCCTCGTTCAACATCACCGTTAGAATAACGTCGTAGCGGCCGGTGACAACACCAACAGAAACGACCCCCTTGAGCTGGCTGAACTCTTCGCCCTTTTCCTCCAGCTTCATGGTGTTCAACTTCACGCCGACAACCACAACTTGATGATTCGGAAGATGGTCTGTGTCCACTTGGCCGACGATATCTAGGATGCCGGACTGGATCAGTTTTCCAACCCGGGAACGAACCGTATTCTCCGAAACCGAAAGATCCCTGGCTATAGTCCTGAAGGACTTACGACCGTCCTGCAGGTGTCTGACGATCTGCAGATTTAACTTGTCCATGTTCATATGGGTTGTCTCCAGGTTGATTTGTGGATCGCAATTTATGTAATTGAAAATTATAAAACATAAAATTTAGGATTATGTCAATAATTTATATTAAAATTGCTATTTTCATTAATTTTAATCAAATATTTTACATAAAAAAGCAATCCACACCTGCAGATAATGAACGTGAAATATCGAATTTATTAATCCCAAATCCCAATATCCAATGACCTTATCTGAAAAAGAACCAACCTTGTGATCAGTGATTGAAATCTTGAATATTTGAGCAATTTGGATTTTTTTAGACTTCAAACCTACATCGAAATAAAAATTCCATTTTTTTCACCAAAGAAATTATGGTTAACGGCACAATATATTGTATGTGCGCCAATCATAAATTTATTGACAAAAGTTCATGACTTCTCCCTTAGACCTTGAAAATTTGAAGATCAAAATGTTTAAGGTTTCTGTTCGAAATCATTGCCACAAGGACTGTATTGTGCTGCTAGCTAATGTAAATTAACAATTTGTGATATGATCAAAATTAAGAAAAGAGGCGCGGCAAGAAAAGAGGCGCGGCGGTGATATGTAATGGAGATTGCACGAATCCGACCTGTTTTAATTCTTGGGTTACCTCCAATATTCAAATGTCGGGTGAACCTGAGATATCTGCAATGACCTACAGATATCAACCCTCTGAATTAATGTGATACCCAAAAGAAATCACACCTTTTTAAAAGATCCATTTTTTTGCTATAGTCTCAATATAACACAAGTTTGACAACTCCGATTTTTGCCGTATATTCTTAACATATATTAGATTTCAGTGTAGCAGGCACAACCACAAGATAAGGTATGCACCTTACCCTGCCTCAAGACAAATCTGCCATGACCAATCCGATTAAAAAACTTCTGGCCATGACGCCGGAAAATCAGATGATTTACAGGGTGGGGAGGCAGACAGATATTTTTTCTAAATTAAATGACCTTAACAATCCAGAACTGATGGATCACGTAGAAGTAGCTCGAACAAGATATGGCATTACCGTAGATTCAGTAGACGAGTTCGCGGATAAGATCATGAAACAATTTATTTGAAGTCTTTTGATGAAAAAGTTTTAGTTAGACATATAGGAGGTAGTGAATATGGAAAACACAATGATATCGTATGACCCCAGTAACGGCGAGCGGTTGGGGCAAGTCCGGGCCACAGCGATAGAACAGATTCCAGGGGTGGTGAAAAAGGCCAAAAAGGCTGCCGAAACCTGGAAAATA
>JAFCZV010000239.1 GCA_019314155.1 Deltaproteobacteria bacterium | reverse complement strand
GGCCTGTGTCTGCTACGTGTTCGATCAGTTCCCTGATTTTCTCGATGCTTTCGCTTGTTCCGATTAATGGAGGTGCCATAATCTCTTCATTTTGTTTGCGCTCAGTTATGGTAATAAAAGTTGCTGGCTACCTGAAATAATAAAAAGTATGGATTTCTTACCAAGATCACACAAATAGGTCAACCTGAGATACGTAATGGAGATTATACGAATCGGACCTGTTTTGATTCTTGTGATACCTTGCAAGTATCTTTGTTCACTCGGAATTGTGATACGGTAATATGATATCACAAAAATTATGCCCTGCTTTTTTCTTGGAATATCTTGCCATAAAAACAGGTTCAAGCATTTCAACTTCCAGTACATATATCGTATTTGTTACAAAAATGCAAAAAAGGCAAACCCCCGATAAAGGATTTGCCCTTATTAAAAAACGATATCCCAAATAATTTAGGACCTCAAAAACCTGTAATTTATAGCAGAAATCACAGGTTTTGGGTGGAAGATTTCAAAGCGAAATCGTTACTATATCAGAGTGGTCTGAATTGTATGCTTAAGGGAGAAGTCGCAAATTCCCAGAGGAAAAATTAGAATTGGTGCTTACATAATATGTTGGGTTGCGAGGTCGTAATTAAATGACTATTCTGAAATTTGCCTTAACTTCTTGATTCGCTCAATGGCAAACTCGTATTCAATCCTTTCATCCATATACGACCCGAGAGCTTCTTTATAATGTCTGATGGCCTTCTTTTTATCCCCGGACCCTTCCGCCCAGAACCCCAGGGCTGTATGCGCTGTAATTATATGCCCGGGGCTTTCTCCGGCTTTTTCTATCAAGGATTGTTCTGTCCGTTCATCCATGAGGCACTCGCCAATAGCCCGATACCACGGATCTTTGGTTCGTTGTTTGTATTCCTCAAGCTTGGCCTTAGCCTTCTCTTCATGTCCAATATTGTAAAAAATTTCGGGTTGTAGCAAACCGAGATTTAAACGACCCGCGCTTTCTCGCCCCTCAATCTTAAGAAAAGTCTGAACATATTCCAGCGCCTGACTCCAGGACTCATCCATAGCGCTATAGTAAACCAACCAGAGAAGGATTTCTCCGTTTGTTTTATCTTTCTCAAGTATTTTTTCCAAAACAGCTTGCTTGTCCCGTGGACTCATGGAACCATGTTTAAACTTGGCAATCAGGGGTTCAAGCTCAGCCCGGCGTTTTGCTTTGGATGAAAGATCTTTTTGAATAGTTTGTGCAAAGGCCTCAACCTGAGTCTGATATTTGGTTCTCTTGGATGCATTTTTTAATGATGACATCCTTTGCCGTTGCACTTGTTTCAGCTTAGAGAGTGCCAGAAAAAATACCCACTCTTTGCTATCAACTGCCAGAACGGCTCTTTTTAGCAGACTTTCCGAGCCCTCCAGATCTCCACGTTTTGTTAGAATAAGACCGACTACGTAGTGAATCCAACTCTTCTCAGATTTAGAGTACCCACCTTTGAGGGCTAATTTACCGCCTATATGGCCTTCCAAAATCCTAACAAGATGGCCGAAGAACTCAGATGGTGATCGCCAGTCCAGTGCCAATAACTCACGGCGATAGTGACTTTCATTCGATTGGCTGGCCAACCAATCGATTAAAAAAAGCATTAGCCTTGCATGATCATTTTCATCATCCAGTGATAAAGCCTGACCGAAAAGATGTCGGCTTCCTTTATGGTCTCCGGAGCAGAAGTGCATCATCCCTGCTGCCATGACCAGTGCCGGGTCAAAACTCAGTTTCAGTTCTTTATCTGCCAGCGTTTGAGCCTCAACCCATCGCCCCTGTTCGGCCATCTTAGTGATTTGTTTTAATTTGGTATCAATGGATAGATCTAGGATCCCGTTCCATTTTACATGGCCGGCTTTCAAATCTTGAAGAAAAGCCGCTGCCTTGGTGATTGGCAACACCATCCCCATGTCCGATAAGAGTGTGGCTACTGGTACCGGCCCGGTTGCCCAGTCCATAGCCACGCTTGAAGCGATGCCGATGACCTTGCCGCGAATATCGATGATAGGCCCGCCACTGTTACCTCTATGGATAGAAGTATCAACCTGAATCAAATTTTCAAAAGTACGGCGGACGTGCCCCTTGGTCACACTAACATTAACGGTAGTTGCCTGGGTTTGGCTGCCGAGCGGAAACCCCAATGTAATAACCGGCGAAAGTCTGGGGATTTTTGGCGTTTCCAACTTAAGGTCCAAGGGCAGGGGATTTAACCCATCAGGTACTCGATCTATCTTAAAGACAGCGAAGTCATCCTTAAGCGGTGATTTGACCAGTTGCCAGGTCTTAATTGGTGGCCTGGCCACTCCGGCGATGATCAATCGGGGGATTTTTTCTGTGCTGAAAGCAGATTCGAGAAAATAGATGTCATCCAAATCAGCCCTGCCTGATAAACCGGGTAAGCGCTTGAAAGCTTTTTCACCTTCAAACCATAAAAACACTCGATATCCTAAGCTGGGTGTTCGCTGAAACTGCCTGAGCCTGTTGATGAGTGCAAACAGCCTGCCGTCCTCCAACCAGGGACAAGCAACATGGCGGCTGGTTAATAGGTAGCCGCCTTTATCTACAAGAAAAGCGGTGCCCTCAGTTTTATTGCGGTAAACAATAGTTTCGCCATCATCCAACCAGTATTCAACCAGCAAAAAGGCCACGGAGCCGGCGTATTGATTAGCGTAATCTTTAAGGGTGGCCTCGCTATCTCCTTCTTTATAGGCGAAGTAGAACCAAGCAAAGCCTCCAAGCGCAACCAGCACAGTCATAATTATCGCTAACAGGCTGATCCTTTTCTTGATTCCCCTGATTTCATGCATTGGAGCCGGAGTTAATTCTCGACGGCTCCGACTAATTGCTTCAATCTCTTTATCTTTAACCTGAGCCAGGGTTTCGGCTACTTCCGCCATGGACCGTGGGCGGAGGTCTGGATCGTCAGCCAGCATGATTTTAAACAGAACTTCAACTTCATGGGGAAGTGGCAGTTCATTAATTTTGGCCTGAAAATCCGTGGCTTCATGGTCAGCAGTAAGTAGTTCCACAAAAATCTTGCCCAAAGACCAGATATCACTTCTGACATTTAGGGGCCGGTTGTTGATAATGTCTGGATGACAGGAAAGAAGTTTCTTCAACATGGGTCCGGGTTGATCCATTTTTGGGTCCAGAAATCGAGAAAGTTTGTAATCGATTTTTAATTCTAGCTTCTCCTGTTCTCCTTTAAAAATAATTATGTCATCCAAAATAAGATGGGGAATGATGTGTCCGATTTGGTGGAGGCCCTCAAGAATAGAGGCTATCCTGCAAAAAAGATCGAAAGCTACACGATAGTCTTGGAGGATGCCTGAAGCTAACAAGGTTCCCCAACTCTCAACATCAATCCATTCGCTGACGCGATACCACAGTCCGTCTTGAGATCTCTGGATCTCAAGGTGCCTTACGAAGTAATCCTCAGGAAGTTTCTTAAGTTCCTCCAATTCCTGTTTAAGACGGTCGGCTATCTTCTTGTCCACTCCAGATTGAGGTGTGAAGATTCGAATCATCACCGGCTTCTCCACGCCGTCCTTGATAGCCCGGCAAAGTATGCTGGAGTATCCCTCATGGAGAATCTCTAGGATCCGGTAATCATCAATATATTTCCTACCTTCGCGAACCTCGCTACCGCATGAGGGGCAGGTCATGATTTCTTCTGCCACTAATTGCCCGCATTTTTCACAAAGCTTCATAGAGTGTTCTCAAACTGACAATGTTGTCTTTTTTTTAAATAAATTATAGGGAAATGAGGAATTGTTGTCAAGGAGGAATCGCTTAAAAATAATTCCCGACCAGAAAGCCATATCAGACATATATGATTAATGTTCAAAATATTACAGAAGGATGTATGAGCGTATAATTGTCATATTGGGCCCTCTTTTAGCAATCTATTATTATTTAAGCGAAATAGTCATTATTAAAGGATATTATACATTAGTTGGATATTGTTTTGAAAGATGGAGTTATTTTGCTGGTAATTTCAGATAAGAAACACAAGATATAGATTCGGTCACTACACAAGATATAGATTCGGTCACTTTAGTTAAAAAGTATTGATACAGGGCCTGAACCTTCAATTTCCGAAAAGTGAAGGTTTGTAGCCGAAATGGAACTGGGAATAGCTTGCCAAAAGCACAACCTGAAACCGAGTCTCGTTCAGTACATATATCGTATTTCTTACAGAAATGCAAAAAAGGCAAACCCAGCGAAATAAGTTTGCCCTGTTAAAAAAACGATATCACAGGTTCTGAACCCACTGTTAAGATTTTGGATACATAGCAGAAATCACAAGGTTAGATCAGGTTGTGATATCGTATTAAGGTATCACAAAAAAATCAGGCCACTGATAGTTTTATTTTATTGCAGATATCAAAGGTTTGGGGTTGATGATTTCATATCGAAATCGTAACCATATTAGAGCAGTCTGAATTGAGGATTGAAGACAGAAATATTTTTCCCGATAGTCAAACACTTAAGTTACTCAGGTTTTTTCCTAAACCGGTTAAGTTCTTCTGATAACCACTCAGCACATAAAATTTCCCGTCCATCGCACCGTACTGTATAGAGTCGACCAGACATACTGCTTTTTGTCGCCGTATATTTAATAAAATCTTCTGCTGACTTTATCCAGCGTTTCGTATATTCATACTTGTTTAGGATATGCACGAGCGCTTCTTTTGTATTGTACTCCTTCCCATTACGGATAAAGGTACATTTGGAATTTTCAATATACTCTATGATGTGTTTGATCTCTATCTCTGTATCAGCCTGACTTTCGATGGGAATTAGTACAGTAGCTGCAATAAGTAAAAAAGCTATGTGGTGACGTAAAAACAGTCTTCGCATGATCTTCATCTAATTTTGTATTAGTATGGACAAGAAATTCATATAACAATTTGGTATAACCTTGCAACTGGATATACTTATTTTAACGAAATTATTTATTGGTTGAAAGTGATCACTGGCCCTTTGACATTGGAATTTTGACATATTATGAAAAACCACAACCATCAATCGTAGCCCTGTTTGCATCTCAATCCGTTAAAACACGGCCTAATCGTGATGGCTATAATTCTTTATTGTTTCTAAACGAAATTAAGCCTATAACCAATCATAAAACCTTGAAACCGAAGGCAATAAATTTAGAGTTGGAGTGTAAATGCATAAATTGATAGTTGCTATTACATTATCAGCAATGTTGACACTTGCCGGTTGTGTCTATGTTATAGAGCAAAATTTAGTAGTGAGCCAACGGGGTAACAAAAGCACCATAAATATTGCGGACAACTGTAGCACCGACCCACTGATGGTACCTATTGTTTCGACGTTAGGGCACCTGGCTGCACTCGATTCCAACGGCTTTAGCCTGTTAAGCTGGAATATACAGAAAGGGATGAGAGAGGGTTGGGAAGAAGATTTTCGTCGCCTAAGTTATAACACAGATCTGCTCATTATTCAGGAAGGTTACCTGACTGATGCAATGACGAGATTACTGCAGGAAAGGCATAACCACTGGGATCTGGCCCTTGCCTTTGAATACAGGGATAATAAAACTGGCGTGTTGACGGCTTCAAAAGTTGAACCGAGTTTTTTATGTACCTTCCGGAACAAAGAACCTCTGATCAGAATACCAAAAACCATCCTGATCACCCGATATCCGCTGTCCGATGGAAATCAGATGGTAATGGTGGCCAATGTTCATTTAATCAATTATACACTACCAGTTTCACATTTCCGAGCCCAATTGAAGCAACTGGAGAAAATACTGTCAAAACACCAAGGGCCACTTATAGTTTCCGGTGATTTCAACACCTGGAATGATGAACGCATGGCTGTTGTTGATACTATAGCCAGCAGTCTAGATCTGAAGGCGGTAACTTTTAGCGAAAACTATCGAGCCACTGTCTTTGGCCATAATGTCGACCACATCTACTACCGAGGGCTGGAACTCATTAAAGCGCTCTCTGTCAAAATAACTACTTCCGACCATAATCCCTTGATAGTTAAATTCAGACTGATCAATGATCCTTAAACAGGTATGAGCCTTGCCATAAGCCTCGAAGGCTATATCATAATTTTGGTGGGGATACAAACCGATGGGCATCAATTTTGGAACGGAATCTGATGCCTTTTATTGTGGTTGGTAAGTTATCTAAACAAGTCAATATATCGTACCTGAAGCTTCAATTACCAAAAAATGAAGGTTTAAAACCGAAATCAAAAAAAGTACAGATTGCTTGTGAGACTGTCGAAAAAGTCCAAATTCTGCATTTTCCCGAAATTATCGTACAATAATATCAGATACTTAGAGGTTTATAAAATGTCTTTTTTAGGTTTTTCGACAGTCTCTGCAGATATCACAAGATTTTCGAGGCATGGT
>JAFCZV010000238.1 GCA_019314155.1 Deltaproteobacteria bacterium | reverse complement strand
TATTATACCAAATACGGTAAGAGCCAGAAATATGATCATGAATTTAGATCTGCTGAAAAACTGGCCAGAAAAGAGAAACGAAGTATCTCGTCAAAGATACTTCGTCTTTAGATCTTTTTGTTATGGCCTTATCTCCGTATTATACCAAATACGGTAAGAGCCAGAAATATGATCATGAATTTAGATCTGCTGAAAAACTGGCCAGAAAAGAGAAGCTGAATATATGGGGAGATCCTGAACTTACAAAGAAATATTTAAGGCTTAAATCAAAGTGGGGGCAACGATCATCATCAATATAATCTTCCTAAACATAAAAAAAGATAAAAATCACTTTAAACTTTAAACCTCCACTTAGCATATCAGATTCAACACCATTATCCATGGATAAAATATAGATAAAGCAGATACGTGTTAGCGGCTGCGTATAAATGTATAAAAATGGCCGGTATAGAAATGTAGCATTTTTTCTGGCACAATATTTGCTTTATAGGAAACGTAACCCATTCTATTCACAAAGAATATGAAGAATATGATAAATAAGATGGGTTTTGTATAAGCATTTTAGGAAGAAAATACAGCATCTTCAAGCCGCCAGTATTGATACAGTTTCAGGTCGCCCCTGACAGTTGAACAAGTTCGAAAAAAGATTATGTGTTTTTATCATTGTATTTGTTGCAATTTATATTGGTGCAGTGGTGTTAACCATTCATTCAAGGGTGCGTGAAGTAGAAAAGATTACACGGATTGAGGCTCTTGAGACTGGTCCGGGTGAAGGGCAGGTGATGTTGGCTGAACTCCTTTTTCCTATGTCAATTTTTTTTTTACGCTAACAGCCTGTTTTATCATTGTCAAAAAGAGAAGATCCAAAGTGATTCTTTCGTTCGAAGGGTCGGATGAAAAGTTTCAATAAGGCAGTTATCTGATATGTGCATAAAACAAAAGTTATCACCTTCACAATTCATTATCTTTAAGAAAGAATAGAAGTTATGATTATTAGAGATTTACAACCTGATAAAATTGGATATTATGGGAAACCAGTTTCGTCTTTAACCAAAGGTGAATTAGTAAAGGTTGTCTTGGAATTATCAGAGATAATTTATAATTGCCCTGTCAAAGGCAAATGTGGTGAAATTTTAGAACTTATAGAAAATCAATCTTGAATAAATTTCAAAGGATCATATCGTCATGGCTCCCCCTATCTTACATGATAATGGAGGTAGGCGTTTAGGTGTAGATCGACGTCAATTCTCATACAACCACCACATTCCCGAACGTAGATCTGAAATAGACCGCAGAAGCGGACTTGATAAAAGACTAGAGGCAAGAATGTCAGAATAACAAGAATAATTTATTAAAAAGGCAGGGTCGTTTTTGACTCAAGCCGTTTACTAAAGGTGTTGACGAATCGCTTTAAGATGTTGTTTTTATATGCAATAAAGGTAAGGATCTAAAAACGATATTTTGGAGATAGATTTTCTTTGTTTTCGCCAAAAAATCAAGCGATTATAGAAATCCTTCAACACCCTAAGTAAACGGCTCGTTTTTGACTCTGCTTTTCTTTTATCCGACCTTTTAAGTCGAGTAGGCCGAGGGAACTTCCCCCTCAGCCCCTCAAAGACACGGACGTGAACCTCTCGGTTCATCCGGCTCCTATCGTCTAGCCCACGCATAAGCAAAACGCCAATGAACAAACAAACCAGGCTCACGACGTATGATCCGTTTTAGCCAGTGTTGTGCTCGTCTTTGACCCCCACTTAAGCGTTTATATTTCCGTCTTGCCCACCTCGAAAGAACTCGGTCAAGGTGCCAAAGCGTTCGGTACAAAGCAGATTTATAAAAACTACTATAGTAATTTATCCAACCCCTTATTACGGGGTTGTACATCCGGGCAAAATCTTCTAAGCTCTCACGTGTTCGTCTGGTCAGATTCCAGCTGCGAATCGTTTGACGAATGGCCTTGACAGCTTTATTGCTCACCGCAGGACTAAAACCAACAAACCGTTCTCCCTTCTTGTTCATCGACAGACGGGGTCTAAATGTAAATCCCAGAAAATCGAATTTCTCATTGGGATAACAGCCTTTTCGCCGGTCATCCTTGCAATAGACGATCCTGGTTTTACCAGGATGCAATTCAAGCTTAAATTTAGCCATTCGCCTTCGGATGGCACCAAGCACATACTTGGCTTGCTTTTCACTAACGCAGTGACAAATCACGTCATCGGCGTACCTTTCAAACGGGATGGAGGAAAACTCTCTTTGCATCCATTTATCAAACACATAGTGCAAAAAGAGATTGGATAGCAAGGGGCTGATCACAGATCCTTGCGGCGTTCCTTTATCCCGTTCTATCAGGCCCCCATCGGGCAGTTGAACCGGCGCTTTCAGCCACCGTTCGATATAGAGCAATACCCATTTGCAGTCGGTATGCTTTCGCACCATCCGTAGCAACAACTCGTGATCAATCTCATCAAAGAAACCTTTGATGTCCAAATCAATCACCCAGTTGTATTGCCAGCAGCGTCTGCGAGCCGTACCCCCCGCCTCAATGGCAGATTTCCCCGGACGGTAACCATATGAGTCCGGATGGAAATGTGGTTCAAGCTTCGGCTCCAGATACCGTTTGGCTACCATCTGTCCCGTGCGGTCAGCCACTGTTAAAATACCAAGTGGCCTGAGCCTACCGTCTGGTTTTGGGATATTCACTCTCCGCACTGGCGCTGGAAAGTAACTTCCCGAGGACATTCGATTCCACAGCTTATAAAGATTATTCGATAAATCTTTTTCAAACTCCTCGATCGTCTGCCCATCTATGCCAGCGGCACCCCGATTAACCTTCACCCGTTTGTACGCTTCCCAAACCTCACGCTTGGCAATCGAAAACGGCTTTGTTTTACCCAAAAGATTCCTCCCAGTTCTGGTTGATCCATCGAATAAAACCAGACGATGCAGCCCCTTCGCTCCCGTTCCATTACAGAACCTTCATCACTAATACGAGCTGCTCCGCCCCCGTGCCCTGCATCGGTACTCTCACTCTCGTGGGGCCTCCACTTGAGCTTCTCCCTTTACATCAGGACGACAGGTTCCCACGTTCCCCACAGAAGCCTAAATCAGAGTCACGCCACCTTTATGCCGGGCGTCGCCCAGGCAGTAAACAGGTTTCCCCTGGGCTTATCCTGGCGTACAGATAGCCACCAGTTTTGACGTCGTCTTTAATTTTCGACACCTCATCGGCAGTTCGCTTGCGCTCGTCTCTCTGATTCACAACTGACATACTTCTTGGCACGCCTTTTCCTCAACGCTCACCACAATGGCTCTTTACCAATGCAGCTCGAGGTGTTTTGAAGCCTGCTCCTGCAAGCCGACTCCGAGGGACCAACATGCCCTCATCTCCTGTGCAGTTACGCACACTTTATATTTAAAGTGCGCTCGTGGCGCACTACCTGCTATAAATCACACGTTTCAGGTCCAAAATAAAATCGTGTGATATCGTTTTTCAATAGGGCAAATCCATTTTTTGGGGTTTGCCCTTTTCGTTTTGATGATATATGCAATCAGAATGAATTGATTTCATGATGTGTTACTGGCAAGTTATCTGTAAAGAATAAAATTCTCAGTTATCGAAAATTCCATTCGCTGGGTTAAAAGTGCTCAATAAAGATCAGAGCACTCAAAAGAAGAATCTATATAATATTAATGTTCGCCTTCCTATTGCTGAGTATGTCAATGGAATATACGCCCAAAATATCTGCATCCTTAAGTGGTCTTGAAAAGAGAAGAGAAAGTTTACTCAAACTGGGTAAAGCGATGATGGAAACGTACGAAGGCGCTATGTACCCAGTTGACCTCTTGGCACTTGGTGCACTCAAAAGAACGATAAGCACAATAGCAGGCTTTAAATTGCTTATTGAGTCTTCAAACATGGTCTGTGCCAGAACTATCCTTCGTGTTCAGATAGATACCGCTTTAAGGTTTTATTCGGTATTTATTGTTGACGATCCCCATTCATATTCTCTGGAAATTTTGTCAGGAAAGCAAATTAATCACATGCAGGATTCAAGCGGCCAGAAAATGAGGGGTGCTTATTTAGTCAATAAATTATCCGAGGAATATCCTTGGCTCCCAACTGTGTATAAAAATTTGTCAGGCTATATTCATTTCTCTGGCAGCCATTTATTTCATCCTGTAGAAGAGATTGATAATGAAACAAGAACGATGCAATTTGCAATACAGGTAGAAGACACTAAATTCCCCGAATTCAGCTGGCTTGAAGTTGTTGATTGTTTCAACGAATCAATA
>JAFCZV010000237.1 GCA_019314155.1 Deltaproteobacteria bacterium | reverse complement strand
AAATCATAACCGCTAAAATAAACAAGTTTCTGATAACTTTTGAACCGGAGGCGTGTGATCTCATTTGTAGTCGATTATACCGTATGGTTGTGTTTTATCCCGATCTTCACATTTTAAAGATAAAAACCTAAAGTTAAAGTATTCTATCAATTTTAATTATAATTGGTCGCGCCCAAAGCGCGTTCCTCAACTTTAGCCCGCTCTTGTCCGCCGATGCACTGTGGCGGGTTAGGCACTTGAAACTTGAAACTTTTGGACTTCATATATTATCATACATTTATCACTTATTCAATGTTATATTCAATGGTTTTTGGCCGGCCCCTGCGTTTTAACTGAATCTGCACCCTTGAAGCCGATTGCAGGCTTTGATAAAATTTTAAGGCGTCATCCACAGATTCGATATTTTTCCCATCAACACCGACAATGATATCTCCGCTTTTTAATCCCATTTTATAAAAAATGGAGTTTGGCCTGACACCAGTCAAGCGAAGGCCGTCGGGCTTGCCATTTTGGAAATGCGGCTGTATCCTGACCTGCTTCATTAGGGTGTTGACATCTTGGAGGGCCGTATCTATCTGTGATCGTTTTATAGTTATATTTCGGGAAGTTGATGCACTTTTTCTCTCGGGAGATCTGCGGGTTTTTCGCTCTTCTCGGACTTTCGCTATTCCGAGAATTTCATCCTTGCCGTTGACATGGAGTACAACCTTTTCTCTTAAGATCATCTTAAGGGTTGCATTTTGGATGGTATCTCCGATTTTGTATAGATTCTGACGTCTTACAGCTGTGTCTTCAATGACTGCATAGGCTTTTTTTTCGTCACCCGTAACAGTTCCCAGCAATTTCAGCTTAAGATCCGTCGGTGTAAGGCTTTCGATATCGAGTTTCTGGGGGCGGCCCCCGGTCCCTGTTTTTGTTTTGAATAGATTACGATCAATGACGGCTCTGTAATCAGATAATGGATGTCGAGTCGACGCTTCACTTGGAATCACTTGCCTGGCTGCCGCTTTGGAAGACGGCGCATGTTCAATATTGGCGCCGGCAACTTTATAAAAGACCTTAACCATAAAAAAAACAGCTGCCGTAATTAACAGAACATTCAATATGGTAAGATATCGTTTCATAAATTTTAACACTGCTCACGGTTCGCGTGAAACATCGGTTTCTTGAACCTCTAAATTCCCCGCTAATTCAGAAAGAAACGGGGTTCGTCCAGCGTACCGTATATTCTGATTCGAATGACGCCTTTATTCAATACCTTTTCAGGCAACAGATTCGCCGGAAGATCTTTTTCCAGATTTTCGAGAAATAACCGATTCGGTTTAATCACGCCTGAAAGCTTTAAATAACTGTCCCCTGGTGGCTCTTTTAACGTGACAGCACCGGAGATACTGCCATCCATCAGCGCTCCCTCCATGTCACATCGTTTGACTTTAAGCCTCCGATCGATCATTGTCAGATCGGCATCAATTTTACTGAAAGGTATGCGCTTAATTTTAAAAACAGGTGTTAACAGTTCTACTTCACCGTCTGAAATGACAAGCTTGGCCCCAAGACTCCCTCCGGATTCTCCACCACTTCTGCAGGTAAAGTCACCTTTGAGCATTCCCGTTAGCGAACGGCCAAAATAATGTTTAACAGCGGACATTTCTTCCATCTGAACACCGGAAAGTTTTCCTCGAACCATAAAATTTTGATACGGTCTGTTTTTCGAAAACTCTCCCTTTCCCTCTAAAATGCCTTTAAAAGCGCTCCCTTTGAAAAAAAAAATGACCCTTGAACGAAAAAGCGACAAAAGGTTCGGAGCGATCTTAATCTGCTCCGCGTTAAACAACACATCATTCAGGTAATACAAATTTACATGATGCAACTTCAAACCAGGGGGAAAAGAAGGGGTTATATGATCGATGGTAATATTCACCCCCGGGTTGGCTGTATTAAAATTAGATGTTATAATTTTTTTTACGGTATCTGACGGAAACAGATAGTAAATGAAAAATAGTGCAGCCCCCATGCAGTATATGACATACGGCAACCATTTTCGGGTATTGCTCATCATCATTTTTCAACCGCTTCAACCTGTATAACCGCGTCGATAAACCCCTCTGGTTTACTGGTCTTCAATATGGAAAGCCTTTTTATGTAGACCATGTTTTTTGATGTTTCAATCATGTGCAGATAAGTGGTCAACTGCTCTAACGTTAGGCTCTGGAGTTTCATTTCCACCTGAGATATTTTGTATGGGCTGCCTTTCTGAACACTTGTCGAAGGCTTCATGTATGTTACACGTTCTTTGATCCCTGCCACACCGGTAAGTCTGTCGAGGAAAGAAAACAGGGTAAAATCTTTTTTCCTGTTTTCTAAACGCATCCTTGATAAATTTGCTCTCTGGTTAATCGCTCTGTATTCGGACTTAAGGGCGATCATCTCTTCAAGGCTTTCTGCTTTAACCTGGAGTGTTCTTTTAAGACGTTCCCTCTTGTCAATGGATGGGAATACGAAAAATCGAATAACAATAAACAGGCAGACAACTCCTGATAACGCATAAATTGCGACTCTCTCTCTTTTTGCCAGCTTTTTTAGCATATGTGCCGTTTATTCTCGGTTCGTGGACGTTATTAACCGGATCCCCGCTTCGCTACGGCCGGAATGACGATTTTTTAATTGCCTGGTTAATAATATAAGGAATTATTGTTTGGGCAACAGCCTGTCAAAATGTGATCTTCAGCTTAAAACGCACGCGATTGTCCGATTTGTTGATATTGGCGGAACTGATAATGATTTTTTTAAAAGAGTCTACCTGCTCCAGCCGGCTCTTTATATTGTCCACGGAATTGAAGGTATCTGTATCCCCTGAAACAACAACGTTCTCCGATCCTATAGCCATACGTGTAAGGGTAACGTCCGTTTCTCTCGGAATACGTTTACTGATATTGTCTATAATATCAATGGCCCGCATCGGTTTTTCGGCTTCTCCCGGAAACAACACCTTTTTTCTGGCCGCCTGTATTTTTATCCGCATTTGTTGCACCGGGTCGACAATTCTTTTGACATCCGGAAATGTCGAAGTAAAAATATCTGTTATTTGTTTGTCAAGACGGGTCAGCCTTTTCCCCATAAAATATGAGTCGATAAAAACGTTAAAAAACGCCAATGCCACCACCAGAGCAAAGAAAACTCCGGTTTGGATCAGGCCTTTTTTATTTTCCTCCCAGAACTTTTTAGAAGCAAAAGGACCTTTTCGGAAATTTAATCCAATAGCACCTTTTACTTCCATAAGCGCCAATGAAAGGGCATTATCCATAAGGAAAGGAACCCAGGATTTTGGCGGATCTTGATGCTTTATAAGATCTGTATCCCGTAAAAGGTCTATCCGTTCGATAGGCAATCCCAATGCCTGTGCCATGTCCTGTTCAAAACCCAAATCATCTAATCCGCATCCTGTAATAAACAAACCGTCCGGATCAAATTCAAATCCAATCATCTTTTCCAATGCAGCGTGTGTCTGCCGTATTGTGCTGCAAAGGGATTTTATCTTGTATGAACGGGCATCTGAACGTATTGAAAAAGAACGTATCATGCAAATCCCGCCGGACAATATAAAAAATATGGCGCCTTTGTTGCTGTCTATGTCGACGACGAGCCAATTCTTACGGTTGTCTAAAAAGTTGGTCAAGCATAATGCTGTGGGGTAGCCGCCAACGGTAACTGTTTCGGGCGCGATATTAAACGTGGCGAGTGTATCTAAAAAAGATTGGAGTTTCGATTTTTCTACTGCAGCGGTGATAAGGTTGTTATCATTTATATTATCAGGTAGTTTTACCGCAATAAAATCGATGATCAGGTCATCTGTAGGAAACGGAAAGGTTGGCTCAAGTTCATACGACAGAATTTTTTTAATTTTTTTTTGACCTTTAAACGGGACTTGAATATTTCTATAGGATATTTCGTCAGCAGGAAAGGACGCCACGCAGACGGAACCGGATATATCCATCTTTTTCACAATGGTTTCAAGTGGCTCAACCCAGTCGGCTTCATCTTCTTTTCGGTTTAATAGGGGAACATGAATATGGGCTTCTATGGCAGTTCCTTTGATGCCGCTCTTTATTAGAACCGCTGATATCGCATCATGTCGTATGTCTAGGCCCAGTATTTTTCTTCTCATGGCTTTCTTTA
>JAFCZV010000236.1 GCA_019314155.1 Deltaproteobacteria bacterium | reverse complement strand
ATTGTGGGCGGCGGCGGCGGCGGAAGGCCCGATATGGCCCAGGCCGGTGGAAGCAAGCCGGAAAAACTTGAGGCAGCCCTTGAAAAAGCTTATGAGGTGGTGGAAAGCAGTCAGTAGTTTCCACTATATGCCTTTGAGCACGTCAATCATGCTAAAGGTAATGCCCCCCGCGCCGTCTTCCACCTTTTTAGCCAGAAAAATCAGCGCATCGGGGGTTCCCTGGGCATAGACATCCCGGCCGTTGACGTTATGCGTAAATTCAAATCGGACCGTTTTGTCGCCTGAGTCGAGGCGGTAGGTGTGCCATCCGTGTCCTTCCAGATATGCTTCAGGTATTCCCCATACGTTTTTCTGAACATTTGGATCACGTTCTTTGGTGATGTCCGTCTCGGAAAAGGAGAGTCCAAGGCGATTAAAATACCCGACCATTGCCTTGGCGGTTCCACTGGTGTCCGCTTTTCCATGCTGATGGCTTTCTTTGATTTCGAGCGTGTATCCTTTGAAGAGATCCGGAAATGTTTGGGCGGCATATTCCATCATGGCCTGAAACCCAACAATCTGCTTGGCCATATTCGGTGCAATTACCGCAGCCACCGAAGATGTGCGAACTGTTTCCTCAAGACTCCGGCGCTCGCCTCCGGTTGTGCCCATCACAAAATGAAGCCCATGACGGCAGTAAAAATCGGCATTACTGTTGACCGCCGATGGGTGGGTGTAGTCCACACTCAGAAAAGGAGCCTCCGCATCCTTGATGGCCAAAATGGCCTCCTCTCTGTCGTCCGGTTGAATCAGACCGATGGAAACAGAATTGATGATGGTCTCGGTGTCGGTGATTTCAGGACCGGTCAAGGATTGGGGAATCAGTTCAAACCGGTCGTCTTCAAGCGCGTGTTTGACAACATTGGCAGCCATATTGCCGGGTAAGCCGTTTACCATGATTTTTATGGGGTTCATCTTGTACCTCCTTCGTTTGGAATCTGAAAAAACTATTAAAATATGTGAGGAGTCGGGGTGTTTTTTTAATTTGACCGCTCCATGAATAATCAGCAACGTAATCGTACAAACTCATGCATAAGGGCTCGTAACGAAAGCACAGTATGTCAAAAATTAAAATCAATAGGTTAGTTGGAAAACATTATTTATTTTTTTCATCACGATTTCGTAAAAGCGCTGTACTTTCGCAACGATCCCTAATGCATTCAAACAGCGCACTATTACGTTGCTGATCATTCATTCCGCTTTATTTGAGGGTTTAAAAGAAAAACCTCCCGACCCCTGAAATAAGTATAATCGAAGCAATATTATTTCAAAAAACTAAAATGCTGTCATGGAACAAACGTCTTTGACAATCGATTTTAAGCCTGGAAATTCCGTGTCCTTGAAATCTGAAAGATTAACTTCGAGGGTTTTTATAGCATTTGGGATATATTTTTTAAAGTATGTTTTTTTCTTTATGCGGCTCAGATAACCAAAAGCTCCCAGAATCTGAAGGTTTCTCGTTATGGCGCAGTATTTATAACAGGAAAGAAAATTGTGTGGGTGGACCCTTATGGCCGGTGCAAGGATTTTAACGCTGAAATCGAGCAAGATATTCCGCACGGAACGGGGTAACTCCACGTAGGGATCGATCAGCAACGATGCAAGATCATATTGAATCGGACCTAACCGCCCCCCCTGAAAATCGATAAAATAAAAATGATCGTTTTTTAAAATGATGTTCCGTGACTGCATGTCCCGGTGCATAAAACCATTGATCGAAAATTCAAGGGATTTATCTGCAAGTTGTCTAAACTCATTTTCAAGATCCTGAAAGCATATATCCATTCCGAGATATTCCCTTAAAAAGGCATCAACAAAATATCGGCACTCTTTTTCGAGAATGAGGTCCTTATCGTATTGCGGCGTTTGATAGGTCCATGCAGGATCGAAATCCCTGCTTCCGGATAGAGAGAGTTGTCCGAGAAGGCGTATCACCGATTGGTAATATGAGATGATCTCATTCTGATTTTTAGTTTTTAATATAACGTCCTGAAGATGAACGTCCCCTAAGTCTTCCATGAATACCAGACCTGAAAAGGTATCATAAAGGTATATCTCGGGCACCGGCAACCCGGTGCGGAAAAGATGACGGCCAATAGCGACAAAGGCCTCCGCTTCGGAGGTTTTGTCATCTCTTTTGATGCCGTGATCCGCCATCACGAGTGATCGATTTCCATTGTTCAGGCGGTACCAGTCCCTGTCTGATCCATCCCCTTTAAGTTTTGTTCGAGTGATTTTTTTGCTCGAGGATCCCAAAAAAGCCTGCTTGAAAGCTTCGGTGGCCATCTTCTCGAAAACGACGTGTCGGTACCTTTCCGGCGTTCCCATATCTTTCCAGAAATGTTTTTTTGAAACAAACGCACAAATTTTTCTGTTTTTTGCTGTCAGCGTCCCGTAAACATCGATAATGCTATAATAAACGTTATCCGGTATTAAGTCGAGGACTTCCGGGTTTAGAACCTGTATCCCCGTAAATGTGAGTTTTCCGGTCTCTTTAAAACCGGATTTTTTTGATTTTTTCCTCAGAGAGGCGGACCGGGCGTTGCGGGGAGGCCGTTCATCGAACGCTTCAATAAAGCCGTTTCCGTCTACGACCACGGTGTTGAACTCCGGGTCGTCATGCAGAACCAGTGTTGCCGGGTGGGTGTGATTTAAGTGAAAATCATAGACCTTTTTAAATTCTATATCCGTAATGATGTCGCTGTTTATCACCATAAAAGGACGATCGTCCCAGAAGTCAGCGACATTTTTTATGGCACCTCCGGTACCGAGTATTTCGGATTCATGCCGAGTTGTCACCGGAATCTCATACTGTTTTCCGGCAAGATGGGCATCGATTTTTTCATGCAGATGATGGGTATTGATCATAATTGCTTTACAACCCGCCCGCTGAAGATTGCAAATAAGGGTATCCAGTAAAGAAATTCCGGTGACAGTAAACAGCGGTTTGGGTGTGTTTTCCGTAAAGGGGAGGAGCCGAGTGCCAAAGCCTGCGGCGAGTATCAATGCCTTCAAAATGTTTTTCTTCCTTTGGGAAAGTCGGCATAGAATAATATCTTCTCGTTGTCATCCGAGCCTTTTACACCGTTGGTGGTGAAAAATTCGACACCATTTTTGTGGTTGATTGCGGAAAGTGCTTCTTTCCGTTCGATCTCCCTTTTTTTGTACATGCGGTTTCCGATGCCCTCGATTTTTTTTAAACGATCTTTGGGTTTAACGGAATTTTTAGGATACTGCATAAAATAGTTCAATACGATCCAGTATGATTCAAAATAGGTTTTTAGAAATCTAGAAAAGAGTTGAAGTTTTCTAAAACCCGAAGATGTCACGTTATAGGTGTCGGGCAATGTTGGATGGGGCATTAAAATGGCATCGTCAATAAATGCTTTGATATTTTTACGTACGTAGTGTTCGGATGTTTTATCCACATCGTAGGCAAATTCGTATTTAAAAAAATACTGAAGAAACTTGTAATCATCGTGCAGGTCGGAAGCTGAAAACTGGAATGCATCTTTTACAAGAATCGCAAGAGCGGTAATCGCGCCGGGGATGAAAAAGGATATACAGTTGTTTTTGTAATATTCGAGGCTCTGACGTTTATTTTCATTGACCTTGAATAATGCGTGGGTGAGCAGCGTGTCTTTTTCTTTTGTAATGGGTGCAATAAATTTTCTTTGTACATACGTATTCAAGACCTGCTCTACCGTATTTATGTGGTCGACCAGAAGGGTATCCGTCTGCTTGGCCTTTTGGGATATGAGGTAGCTCATGTACGTGTCCACATGGGTCATTAGATGGTCAAAGGTGAAACTTTTTTTGGCGCAGTTCATTACCGCAGCGGCAACGAGTGCATGGGGGGTGACAACAGAAACCCGGTTGATGGCGTTGATAATCCTGTGTCCCATATTACGGCAGAGAATATTAAACTCTTTAGGCGACATGTTTTCAATGGGCGTACCGAATTGATGAAGAAGCGTTTTAAAAGAAAAGGGTTCATGGAATTGAATATATATCCTTCCGTATCTTTTTTGTAAAAATTTTCTTGCTTTAATTATCTGCATCAAGCTCTCGGGCTGCTTTTCTTTTCCTTCGACTTCATGAAGGTATGAACTTTCTTCCAGGACCCGGTCATACCCGATGAAGATCGGTACAAATATCAAATCCTTACAGGCCCCGTTTTTATATGCATTGAGAAGGATCGAAAGAAGCCCCAGCTTGGGCAGAATCAATTTGCCGGTTCGGCTTCGCCCGCCCTCGATAAAAAATTCTATGTTGAATCCTTCAGCGAGCAAATGGTAAATATATTCTGCAAAGACCTTTGAATAGAGAACTGCTCCTTTGAATGTCCGCCGTATGAAAAAGGCCCCCCCGCCTCTGAAAAAGGGGCCCATGGGCCAGAAAGAGAGATTTTTCCCTGCAGCGACGTGGGGACACGGCATGTTGTTGTGATACAGCAAATAGGACAGTATCAGGTAATCGATATGACTTTTGTGGCAGGGAATGAAAATTATCGGTCCCTTCTGGGACATGTTTTTTACTCTATTGAGGCCGTCTTCGTTGACCGTAAACCCTTCAAACATGGTGTTCAGGACCCATGTTATCAGAGACGATGCCATTTTTATGATAAGCATATTGTAGTTGGCGGCAATCTCGTCAAGAAAACCACTCGCCTGTTTTTGTACTTTCTGAATCGGAATGTGACGGGCGTTTGAATGATGTTCCATAAAATTTTGGAGTCGTTCTTTGGTCAGAATGTTCTCTTTCATTTCTTCTCTGGATTTCAAAACCGGTCCGGTGATGCTTTGGTAGTGGCGATTCATTTGAGACAAAAGACTGCGCCTCAATGCTAGGGCCTGGTATTCAATGCTCCTCTCCTGGTTTTCCTCGAGTTCCAGGAAACTTTTCAGGTTGACAGGTTCAGACATTTCAACAAAAACTCGGCCCGGATTCCTGAACAGGATGATCAGGCGTCTTATTCTTCCAGGGTTCTCTTTGGGGCCAAATAGCAGGTCGATGAGATTCGGCATCGATCGATGGGGTTTTTTATTAAAGAACATCACCTGGGGGACAAGAAAAATAGGGCGGTCGATGGATTTCTGCATGTTGATGAGATATTGGATGGGATCGGTCTTTGCTTTGATAAACCTTCGATGGAAACCTTTTTGTTCAACCAGAGACAGTATGGCTGATCGTCCGTTTAAGAGCTCCCGCCGAATGTGTCCTTTTAGATAAGGGTCCGGCAACGTCCAGTTGTGAATGAGATGGTCGAAATGATATGAAAAAATCTTAAAGATCCGTGACACCGGTTGCCACATGAATACATTATAGTCAAAGCCTATTTGAGGAAAAGGGAGGCCGTCCTGTTTATAGCGGGTATAATAAAAGAGATACCGAAAATAACTTTTGTACTTGTTGACATAAACAACGATACCTTCTTTTTTGAGATTGTTGAGATGAAGGGTCTGTCCTTTCGCAACTTTTATGCCGGAAAAGAAAAGTTTAAGTATGGTATTTGATAAAAAACCGATATTGTCCGGGAGTTTGCAGGGATAATAATCGTGATCCTCCTGGCGGCCCGTATCGATTCCCGCTCTAATTTTTTCTCTTGATTTTATCAGTATTGATTTCATCAATTTTAGCATGATCGCATCCTGATTAGGCTAAGTCGTTAGTGTGAAAGCGTCTACATCGGTCTCGTAACTTCAATGATTACTCATCGGAAGGTTTTGAAATGGCTTCTATAACAAAGTGTTTTTTACGTGTTTTTATGCAGTTTGAATTCGTACCTATCGCCAACTCCACAGTTCCATCATACCCGTTAAAGCCAGGCTAACCAAGTCTTATTAAACTGTATATTAAATTTTTAAAACTAACAAATAAAAATTAAGCTTGCGTTACAAAATAAGGTATGATAATTTGCAGAATCTTACTTTAAATAATCCCAACTAGATGTATTTACACACGATCTTTTAAATTCTTTTTAATTTTTTTGATGGTGTAAAACGGTTTTTAGTTAAAGCGTATTCAGATAAAAAGACCAATTTAAATTTTAATTGAAATTAAAGGAGGATGAATTTTTATGAAAACATTAATAGGTGGGGCGGTTGCTGCTGTATTAGGTCTCATTGGAATGTCCATATGGTGGAAACCCTTTTTGCAGCTTTTGGCCGGTGCCATCCCGGTGATGCTTCTGCTTGGTGGTGGGTTGGCGCTTTATCTGGGCTTTGACGAACTTAAAGATACCTGGAAGAAAGAAGACACATCCGTAGACACTTCGACCGTAGCCGATGAAAGTGAAAAGTTCAAAGAGGAAATAGAAGATCTGAAACAGGAGATTGAAACTTTAAAGGCCGAAAAAGAATAAGATACAGAACTTCAAGCCGATTACCGATTTTGATTGCCGGCAACGGCGGATGATGCCGGCAGGTTTTAAATTTTGTATAAGCGTCTTGCGGACAAAAGGGAGGCGCTTATTGTTTTTATAGATGTCTCCCTTTTTCTATTGCTGAAGTCGCCAGCAAGTCGGCCCTTTCATTCCCCTCGATACCGGCATGTCCTTTTACCTTGAAGAATTTCAAGTCTCTGAATTTTGAAAGCATCTGTTTAATCGATTTTATGATCTCTTGATTTTTTCGGGCTTTCCATCCTTTAACAAGGACGCCGTATGCATAGCTGCTGTCTGTAAAGACCCGGACCGGAAGATCCGTATTTTTTACGGCACTCAGACCTGCCCGGATGGCTTCGAGCTCTGCCACGTTATTGGTGGCCGTGCCGATGTATTTCGATATTTCTTTTTCGTGTTCCTCAAAACGCAAAAATACGCCGATTCCGGACGGGCCGGGATTCCCGGAAGATGCGCCGTCGGTATAGATGCAGATGGCATCCTGGTGGTCTGGTCTGACCGAGGATCCGGTTTCGGAATCGAGTTTTGTTTTTGAATCTTTCAAAGATTTTTTATTCAATTTCCGCTTGTGACTTGCGGTTATCTCTGAATCTAATGCATCGACAGGCTTGATATTTTTTTGAAGAATCCAGTACTCGTAATCCTGGTCAAGCTGGTATTTTATAAGGACCTTCCCGTTTTTAACCACAGGCCTTTGTTTCCGGTCTATGGCCATCCAGACTTTATTTTTTTTGAAACACATGCGTTTCCAGTCTATTTTTTCATGGGGCATGGATCACGGGTCCCTGGTCGTTTGCCATAAGGAATCTGGGGT
>JAFCZV010000235.1 GCA_019314155.1 Deltaproteobacteria bacterium | reverse complement strand
ACGCCGTTCACTCGGCAGGTCGGTCATGATCATCTTCTGCACAAAGGGGAGGCGTTCTGCCTCGAAGAACATGTGTTCGGTGCGACACAGCCCGATGCCTTCCGCGCCGTAGTCGAGCGCGCGCCGGGCATCGGCTGGATAATCTGCATTCGCCCATACCCCGAGTTTGCGAAACTCATCCGCCCAGGAGAGCAGCTTCATCAGCCATGGATCATTTATGTCCGGCACCATGGTCTTTACCTTTCCGGCATAAAGTTCGCCGGCATTGCCGTCAATGGAGATCCATTCCCCTTCCTTGATAACTTTGTCCTTCACGCTCATCTGCCGCTTGACCATGTCGATTATAAGTTCGGAGACACCGACGACCGCCGGTTTTCCGAACTGGCGGGCAACCAGAGCGGCATGGCTGGTACGACCACCGCGGCTTGTGAGGATTCCCCGGGCAGCCAGCATCCCGTGAACATCGTCCGGCCGGGTTTCCGGGCGTACCATGATCACTTCCTTGCCCTCTTCCTTGGCCCACGCGTCAAGGGCAACCACTCCAAAGGCCGCCCCAGGTGAAACGTTAAGACCCATGGCCAGCATGTCACCTCTGGCTTTGACTTCTTTTACAGCCTCTCGGTCAAACTGCGGGTGCAGGAAGAAATCGACCTGTTCGGGAGTTACGCGCATAACCGCTTCTTCACGTGTGATCGAGCCTTCTTCGACCATCTCAACAGCAATCCGAACCGCAGCTTGTGCCGTACGTTTGCCGTCCCGGGTCTGCAGCATCCAGAATTTACCTTTTTCAATGGTAAATTCAACGTCCTGCATATCGCGATAATGGGTATCCAGCTTTTTTGAGATCTGCTCAAACTCGGCATACGCTTCGGGCATTTCCGTTTTCAATTGGGAGATCTCATTGGTTAAACGAATCCCGGCAACCACATCCTCACCCTGTGCGTTGATCAGATAATCGCCCTCAATTCTATTTTCTCCTGTGGAGCCATCTCGGGTCATGGCAACACCTGTTGCACTGTCATTTCCCATATTCCCGAAAACCATGGTTTGAACCGTCACCGCTGTGCCCAGGTCATGGGAAATCCCTGCAGCATTCCGGTAATCGACAGCCCGTTTTCCGTTCCAGCTTCTGAACACAGCTTCTGTTGCCATAAAAAGCTGCTCAAACGGATCGGTTGGGAAATATCGGCCGGCGTATTGTTTGAAGATCACCTTGAATTTCTCCACCACCGCCTTCCAATCATCGGCAGACAGCTCGGCATCGGTTTCAACGCCTGCTTTTGCACGAGCTTCGGTAATAACCTCCTCAAAGACCTCATCCGGCGCACCCATAACCACATTGCCGAACATTTGCACCAAACGACGATAAGAATCAAATACAAACCGTTCATCGCCGGTCAATTTTATCATTCCTTCGGCTGTTTTATCGTTCAGTCCAATATTAAGAACCGTGTCCATCATGCCCGGCATGGAGAACTTGGCGCCGCTGCGGCAGGAAATCAGCAGCGGATTTTTCTGGTCACCAAATTTTTTACCGGTGGTTTCCTCAATAACTTTCAAAGCGTTGAGCATTTGATCTCTCGTTCCTTTCGGAAAGGTTTCGCCCGAAGCCAGGTAAGTGTTGCACGCCTCGGTTGTAACCGTAAACCCCGGTGGCACAGGAACATTGATACGCACCATTTCCGAAAGATTTGCCCCTTTACCACCCAGCAATCCGCGAACCGCATCCCAATCACCGTCGACACATTCTTCCGCCTGTTCAATTTCATCCAAGAGATAAACCCATTTTTTAGACATTTTGAAGCACCTCTCAATAGTTGTGTTGAATTAAAGAACTAACAAGCCGAACCCATTTTTCTTTTTTTTACATAAAACAATTATGAATTTTATGTTAAAAAGCGTTGGTAATCTTAACACCGATATTTTATCAAAGAATAACCGTAAACCTGTAAGATATCCGGGCTTGAATTGAGTTAATTATAAATGTTATGGGAATAAGGAAAGCATTGGATATCAGCGATCCTGATAAATAAAAATTAGCACTTCGTTACAATGGTAGGGCCGTTTTTCCTAAAAAAAGCGGTAACTTATAAAAAAGTGTCGACCGGGGGAAATAGACCATTAAATACACGAAAATTAGAGATCAGTTGAAGGCCCAATAAAATGAACGAGATTTTATAGTATAGTGTAAGATCATTTTATAAATAAAAGTTGCTTGCCTGTCAATGGAAAAAACAGAAGCCCATGGCCGGACCGCAAGCCTCGGCGAACAGGAACTCGAATAAAAAAAGGAGCGAATGGTGGATATTATAGACGCCATAATCATGCGAAAGAGCATTAGAGACTTTAAGGCAGACCCTGTCCCTAAACAGATTCTAAAAGAAATTTTAGATACAGCTACCCGTGCCCCTTCAGCGGAAAACAGCCAGCCATGGGAATTTACCATTATCGCCGGGGAGGTTCTGAATACTATCAGACAGGCGAATATTGAAAAATTGAATTCCGGAGCGCCCTCCCATCCCGACCTTCAAACCAAGGGGTTGCCACCGGAAAGCATATACAGAAGACGTCAGATTGAAATCGCCAAACAGATCTTTAAGCTCATGGATATATCCAGGGAAGATAAAGAGAAAAGGGACCTGTGGATGAGGCGCGGGTTCCGTTATTTTAATGCACCGGCGGCCATTGTTGTCTATGTGGACAGATCGCTGTCCTACCCCAGAACGCTGTTCGACATCGGTGCCGTAACACAGAACATCTGCCTGGCCGCACTCCATTACGGTCTTGGCACCTGTATCGCCAATCAGGGCATCGCATTTCCAGAAGTGCTGTACGAATTTGCCGGAATATCCGAATCCAAACGAATTATGATTTCCATTCCTATCGGTTATCCCAACTGGGATTTCCCGGCAAATAAAGTGGTCAGCACCCGGGAACCGATTGAGGATATAAGCACGTGGATCGGCTTCGAGTAGAGAATTCTTGCGCAAAGGACCAGACTTTGTTTTGTCCATGAACGGGGCTGTTGACTAGTGTCTATCCATAAATAGTTATTTTGCCCAATCTCTTCGTTATGCTCGAAAATTAATCCTCGGAATATCAACTATATGCACCCCAAGGGCATTTCCTGCGGGGCACCTGTGGTTAATTTCCTCGCATGCCTCGATCTTGAACAAAATACCTTATTTCTGGATGGACACTAACTATAAAGCGATCAAGTGTGAAGTGACTAAACAATTGGTTCCATAATGCAATAATTATAATTAGGATTTGCTTGACTTGACAACAACCTGTTATGATATCCGTAATTTAGGCGTTTCAACATAGCGGCAAGCTACGACTAAAATTTAGGGACATCAATTTTGTGATAAGTCATTACCGTATCACAATTCCGTGTGAACAAAGGTACTTGCAAGATATCTGGATCAATGGTAATAATATATATCGTATTACTGCGTTCTCGCGAAAAGCTTTACCGCTTTCCGACCAATTTAGATGCTTCCCGTTTTATCCTAATAAATATTGAAGTTTCATACCTTCCTATTTTAGCGTTTCAAAGGAAAGTGGACAGATTTAGGGCAGATTTTTTTGCTCCTAAATTTGCAATTTCCATTAGAGCTTGCAACACCTTGACGAATGCCACAAAGTGGTATATATTTATTCTTAGACGATTCCTTGTTGTCCCGGAAATCACAGATTGAGGAGAAACGATGAAGTGCGATATTTGCAAGTGTAATACTTGCACTATTCATATCAATCATGCGCATGAGAGGGTCTGTGTGGAATGTTACGAAAAAGAAGAGAGGGCAGGCAGATATATGCTCAAAACTGATAATCCAAAGGAAAGAGAACAGCAAATGGAAAATCGAAGGCGTGGATAAATTATTTCATTTACCCATAATTCCGATGAGAATTATCCCTTTAATACTCGCATTCTTTTTATTGGCAGCGCATTTGGGCTAGAATGTTCCTGATTCTTTCAGGCGTTACAGTTTTCACTTTATATTCCGGACATCTTTTAAACTCAGACATTGTAAAGCGGCGCTATCAGTGAGCCGCAACAAGTTGTATAGCGCTTTTTAGGAACGACTCCCGCATAATTCAGGTTTAGATTATTATATTGTAAGGTACATAAGACTGAACTATTTTAACACTTAAAAACGGAGGTAAACTATGGAAGCATGCCAACCTATATTAAATACCGGCCTCCGTGGTTTTAAAGTCGCAACGACCCGGGTCGGTGATGTTGACGGTACTGCCGGAAGATTGATCTACAGAGGGTATCTTGTTCAGGAGTTGGCCGGAAAAGTGTCATTTGAAGAGGTTGTCTATCTTCTTCTTTATGAAAGACTGCCGAAAAAAACAGAACTTGAAAACTTAAACAAACAGCTTGTATCGGAACGGTCCGTCCCTCCTGGACTTATCGCAGCCCTTGAAAACATACCCAAAGATGCCCTTCCCATGGATGTCCTTCAAGCAGCGACGGCCTTATTAGCACACCACGACCCTGATACTAAGGAATACTCTCCTGAAGCGACACATCGCATGGGAATAAAGCTCATCGCAAAATTCCCAACCATTGTTGCAGCCTGGAATCGCATCCGGAACAATAAAAAACCTCTTGATCCGGATCCGGAGTTGAGTCATGCAGCCAACTTTCTTTATATGCTCAACGGAACAATTCCAGACGATGAGCTCACCAGCTTTTTCGATACCTGCCTGGTGCTTCATGCAGAACATTCTTTTAACGCTTCAACATTTTCGGCAAGACAGGTGGCATCAACAAGAGCCCACATGTATTCGGCCGTTGCTGCCGGGGTAGGTTCCTTATCCGGAGAATTGCACGGTGGTGCAAATACTCGCGTCATGGAGATGCTCCTTAGAATCGGTTCAGTCGACAAAGTTGAAGCGTATGTAAACAATCTGCTCGATACCGGTGGAATTATCATGGGACTGGGCCATGCAGTCTACAAAACCGATGATCCCAGAGCGCATATCCTGGCACCCATGTCCAAAAAAATGGGCGAACGTATCGGAGAAACAAAATGGTACGAAATGTCCAAAATTCTTGAGAAAAAGGGTAAGGAAGCCTTTAAAAAGAGAAAGGGCAGAGACATTTATGCAAATGTCGATTTCTACAGCGCGGCTCTGTATTACTACATGGGGATACCGACAGACCTCTTTACGCCGATATTTGCCATCGCCAGAGTCTCCGGCTGGGCTGCCCACGTGATCGAAGAGCAGTTTGGCGGTGCTGCTTCAAAACCGGTGCTTTACCGTCCCGACTCTGAGTACATTGGGGAGTACTGTGGTCCTGAGGAGTGCACCTTTGTATCCATGGAAAATAGATAAAGAATCTGCTTAGAAGCGTCCGATCTGTTAAATCGAATAATGGATGATACGGCTACTTGTTTGATTCCCGCCTTTCTCAAGCTGATGGATATGTGATCAAAGGCCATTCTGTTTGTGATGAATTAAAACAAAAGATGCTCGCTTTAATAAATGCTCACAAAAAAATATCCAAAAGATCTTGAATGTCGCTGCAAATCAAAAGGTTAGCATTCTTTGTCACAACGGGACAGGTCTGGGTAACTGGGTTACCCTATTTAATAGTATGCTGGGTGGCTTCAGTTACAAATAATTAAGAATAATCTGCGACAGGCTTAGATACGTCGATTAATGCTATAATTGATTATCTTGAACAACTATAAGCGTAAAACCATTAGAAACCATCTCAAAAGTCATCAAAGGACCCATGGCGGCGTTGAAAAGAGGTTCAAATTGATTACAGGCTACGCTGGAAGTCAGAGATGGAAAATTTGATGACCAGTTTGTAGTGGATGTCTTTCAGACCGGATCACCGGGAGGATATAATGAATCAAGAGATATATGATGTCGTCATCTTAGGCACCGGGCCTGCAGGACTTCAGGCGGCAATCCATGCTGCCCGAGCTAAGGTGTCGGTACTGGTAATGGGTCGGGAGCACAAATCGAGTCTTTATAAAGCCCATGTCGAGAATTATTGCTGTATTACTGGAATTTCTGGTCAGGAGCTTCTCCAGCAGGGCGTAAAGCAAGCCTCTGATTCTGGGGCACATTTTCTCCATGAGGATGTTATTAAGACCTTACAGAAAGACGATTTTGCGATGCAACCTTTTTCAAAGGTGCCAAAGTGGCCGTGGTCGGCAATGAGTCGGCAGCAGTTGCCGGTGCGTTAACTCTGCTCTTTTACGCTGAAGAAGTCCATCTTATAGCAGATCATTTGCAAGTTTCAGATCGCCTTGATTATCAAATTCGAGAATCTAATGCTAATATACACTTAGGATGCAGGGTCAAAGAAATAGTCGGTCAAGAAAATGTTGAAGGCCTGATAATGGACAACGAACATAGGTTGAATGTGGATGGTGTCTTTATAGAGATAGGGGCAAAAGGAGCAGTCGAACTGGCTGCTACCTTAGGAGTTGCGCTTGACGATGAAAAATTTCGATATATTGTCACAGATAAGAAGCAGCAGACAAATGTTACAGGCATCTATGCTGCCGGAGATATTTGCGGCCCGCCGTGGCAGATGGCTAAGGCTGTAGGTGAAGGTTGTGTAGCAGGGCTTTCTGCAGCTAAGTATGCTAAGAAGTTGCGATAAGCGGCTATAAACGCCAGTTAGTTTCACCGTTTCTTACTCGTAAATGGCCCTGTATGGTCCCCCGGTTCTGAGGAACGGCATAATTGTTGTCGAAATGAAGCACGGGAAAGTGGTCAGCATTCTATGCAGTGTATTCTTGAATAAGTTTGATTTCAAAGACCCAGATTTCCATCATCCTTATCAAATAAATCGGTGATATGTTTTCACAGACTTAGGACATGAGCAACTGGGTTGATGACAAATAACATTATAACACTACTCCATTATAGGAGCCAAAATGAAAACCGCAGAAGACATTATAAAAGAAAAAAATAGGGAAACGGTTTCTATTTCTCCCGACCAGGCAATCCGTGAAGCAATACGGTTGATGACAGTAAATAAAATAGGGGCGATAGTTGTAAAAAAGGAAGATAAAATTGTTGGGATATGGACAGAGCGCGACCTTTTGTACAATAGTAATCAGCCCGGTTTTGATCCGGATACTCATTTGATTGGCGATTATATGACCACCTTACTCCACACAGCTCGACAAGATACATCTATTCTCAAAATCAAGGAAATGTTTTTGGGATTGTTTATCCGTCATATTCTCATCGAAAAAGATGGCGACTATATCGGCCTTCTTTCCATTGGTGATGTCCTTAGGGCCACCCTGATAGATCAAGATCGTCAGATTAAAGAGTTGAATAAGATTGCCAGCTGGGAATACTATGAAAACTGGGGATGGCATCGAAACAAGAGATGAACCGAACCGAGATTTCTCACATCAAAACCATGGCAGCCGCTTTTGCCAGATCGATCAGGTGGGTGGGAAAGATTCCCGCCACGATCATTACACTGATTAATATTCCGGTGAGTACCCTGATTGATGGAGATATCTTCAGATCCGGCAACTCCTCTGCAGGTTCCAACAGGTAGGCCGCCTTGACCACCAGAAGGTAGTAGTAAAGGGAAATGAACGTATTAAACTACTTGATAGAATATGGAAATTAAAAAGAGATGGTTATCCAATTGTATTATCTCGGGCAGCTTATGTCGCATTGCGTAAAAATAATTGGAAACGGCCAATTCCCCAGATTGAATTAGGAACAAATGAACACATCTTTAAATGCTGTCGTGACACGGATAATACATCAGTTTGTAAAAATTGTGGTTACGCAAACTGTGTTGAGATTTCGCAGATTCTTGATATGAAACCTTCTGCGCTATGGCAGTTTTTGCGATTGGTAATGTAAAGCGAGATCTTATTAAAGAAAAGACCTGTGTTATCTGCGATACTGTACGATTATCAGTCTTTTGATTTTATGTGACACACGACTAACATGTCGTCAAAATATTTATCAAATCAAATAGTTGCATTCGTTACAAGCTATCGAAAATTTTGAGAACCCCGATTTCCACGGACTCCAAATGGTGTTACCCAGCATTGTCTGCAACGATGCTCGTGGGCCGTCGCTTTTGGAGCATCACTAGAATGCTGTAACAGCTGGCAGCTGCTAGGACGTGCTTCATGGAATGCCCGCTAACCACTTGTCTGGTAAGCTCGAAAATTGATGCATCGAAGTGCTCCGTGACCTTGGCAAGCATGTACAACCCCAACGAGACGAGCAGCAGCCAAGCATGAGTGTAGCGGGGCCGGAAGAGCAACATCACGGCGGGAATGGTCAGCAGGGGAAATAGCAGAACCCATACGTAAGGCCGCAGATCGTCGGTCCAGTGCCAGTAGAGTACACTGGCTATGCCGACCCACGGCAGGTGTCAGTACCCAGCGTGGGAGCCGGCGGTTGACGTACTCGCCTAACAGCGCTACGAAGAGACACATGAATCCCACGAAGCGCCCTACACCAAGGTCCGCACGGATGCAATACCTCAGGCCGAGAACGCCTACCAGCAGGAAAGCCAGGTTCGAGATAACATCCAAGACATTGGGAATGCCCAGGAACTTACGCTGGTCCGCGAAGTCATGGTAAGCTAAGTTTTGGGGGATGGGTTCGAGGCTCATCACGGTGAAGAGTGATCCGAGCATCAAAAGCACCAGAATTCCGTAGCGCCAGCTTGTTGAGCGTGTCGATTCCATGTTGTTGTATCAGATAGCAGTGAGCTTACGTTTAAAGTCTTGTGTGGTCATGAGAGCACCTTCCTAATGGTTTTGGGGCATAGGAATTGTTTGATGGCGTAAGGAAAAGAGCTTGAACTCAGAAAATAATTTTCGAAGGAAATCAGCTTTAAATCTATGGATGCAGGAGATTCAGGTCAGCTAATATTGATTTATAATATAATAAGATATGAGGGGTCAATATTTTATTTAAATTACAGAAGTTTAAAACATTCAGATATCCGGCAAATTACCAGTGAGGGAGTTTGATTGAAATTGAACAACGATTTTGTTCGACATTGCGATTTTTGCTATAAAATACAAGCTTAGAGGAGCATCAAAAGGTTGTGATACCTGCAATAATGACCAAGTATCAAGGGGTTGAAATTTTTGTGATACCTCCAACGTATCACAACGGTTTGGAACCATTAGACATCTGGTTGTCTTGCAAGTTATCAAAGTTTTGTGCACACTCGATTGTTACAGGAATTGAAGCATTTTTGTGACAGTTGAACCGACCGATAATTTCACTTCGCCATTGTAAAACAGTATAGGAAGCATTATGTTAAACTATTTAAGTTTAGGTTGCCTTTTTAATGGGTTGGTCCAATATCAAAGCCCGATATAGAAGGGAGAAAACAATTATGAAGATACGGAAACCGTTAACAAAAGTACTGGTCGTTTTTCTTACATTCTTGCTACTTATGCCGCAAGCTTTGGCGGCTCAGAGTGAAAGCAAAGAAAAGCCCTTCAAACAAGAAGAGCTCGATCAGTTACTGGCTCCCATTGCGCTTTACCCTGACTCACTTCTTGCCCAGATCCTCATGGCGTCGACATACCCCTTAGAAGTCGTTGAGGCTGACCGTTGGGCCAAGCAAAATGAAAGTCTTACGGGAGATGCCTTGACCGCGGCTCTTGAGCAGCAAAACTGGGACCCGAGCGTCAAGTCTCTGGTAAATTTTCCCCAGGTTTTGCAGATGATGGGAGAGGAGCTGGGTTGGACCCAGAAACTGGGCGACGCCTTCCTTGCGCAGCAGAAGGAGGTGATGGACACCGTCCAGAATCTGAGGAAAAAGGCCAAGGCGGAGGATAACCTGAAGACGACCAAAGAGCAGAAGGTCATTGTCGAAAAGGAGACACAGACAATTGTCATAGAATCTGCGGATCCGAAAGTCGTCTATGTCCCGACCTATAACCCGACGGTGGTTTACGGCCCTTGGTGGTATCCGTCCTATCCGCCCTACAGCTACTATCCTCCCGGTTACGCGGCCGGCGCGGCGCTCTTTTCCTTTGGCGTCGGTGTGGCAGTGGGGGCGGCCTGGGGCTATGCGTGGGGAGGATGTCGCTGGGGACATGGTGGAGTCGATATCGACATCAACAGAAACAACAACCTCAATACCAACATCGACCGAAGCAAGTACGCCGACAGGGTATCGAAAGGAGAACGAGGCCGGGGCGAGTGGAAGCACAACCCGGAGCACCGTAAGGGCGTATCCTATAGGGACCAGGCTAGCGCTCAGAAGTTCGACAGAGGAGCTTCCAGAGATGCGAAGTCCCGAGAGGCCTTCCGTGGACGCGCCGAGGCAGGAAGACAGGATATTGCTCGTGGAGGCGCAGACAACTTTAAGGGCCGCTCAGGGGGCGGGCGGCAGGACTCCGCGGCTCGGCGGGACACAGGTTCATTGGGCGGCAGCGGTACTCAGCAGAGAAAAAGCAGCAGTGGGTTGGAGCGTTCTGGAGGCCGGCAGGGAACGGGCAGTAGCGCCTTCGGTGGTTATGATAAAGGGAGGAATACGAGACAATCCAGCAACCGGGGGCACCAGAGCATGTCATCGTCCCGATCCGGCGGTAGTCGCGGAAGCAGCTCCAGCCGCGGCGCCGGAGGCAGAAGTCGAGGTGGCGGCAGACGCCGATAACCGACCTGGAATTGCACAACCACTTTTGAACGGAGGAAATAACCATGGTACTGGAAATCAATCATGAAAAAATAGAATTTTCGTTGAAACAATGGCTGGTGATTCTTATGACCGCCGTGTTTTATTTCTTGGTGATGTCAGGCCTTTCCTGGGCGGAGACCGTAAAGCAGCGAACATTTGCTTCCCCTGAAGAAGCCGTCGAGGCTCTGGTCAAGGCCTTGAGATCAAATGATGTGAATGCCTTGGAGGCGATATTCGGTCCCGGGAGCAGGGATCTTTTCATTTCGGGCGATCCCGTAAAGGATCAATCAGGGCGCGAGCGATTTCTCAAATTTTACGACGAGAAAAACAGGTTGGAGGAAACCACCGGCAAGGTGTTTCTCTCAGTCGGAGAGGAGGATTGGCCCCTTCCAATTCCAATTGAAAAAATTGACGCTCTGTGGCGTTTTGACGCCGAAGAGGGCATGGAGGAACTCCTGGCACGAAGGATCGGACGGAATGAATTGAGTACCATCCAGGTCTGCCTGGCCTATGTGGACGCACAGCGCGAATACGCGATCAAGGACTGGGACACTGACAGTCTCTTGGAATATGCCCAGAAATTTCGAAGCGATCCTGGGAAGAAGAACGGTCTCTATTGGAACGCAAAGGAGGGTGAGGAGCAGAGCCCCTTGGGTCCACTCTTCGCAGAAGCCCAGGAAAAAGGTTACACCGGCAAGTCAGCGGCTGGTCAGGCTGTCCCCTATCACGGGTATTATTACAGAATCCTAAAGGGCCAGGGGAAGGATTCCCCCGGTGGCGCCTACGACTACATAGTGAATGGACAAATGATCGGGGGGTTTGCACTGGTAGCTTACCCTGCCAAGTACGCGTCTTCAGGGATCATGACCTTAATTGCGAATCATGATGGCGCGGTTTACGAGAAAGACCTGGGCGACAACACAGAGAAGGCTGCTCTGGCGATGAAGCTCTTCAACCCGGAAAGCACGTGGAAAAAAGTGGAAGTAAAGGTAGTAAAGGGGAAATAGGTGAAGGAGAGCGAAATCACCTAATAGGCTCGGTCGCATCCCAACATCTCCATCTCAGAAAGGTGCCAGTAACACCAAACTGTTGATACCTGCAATAACAACCAAATATCAAAGGGCTAAATTTCTGACATAGCCAAAACGTATCAACAAACAAAAGCTTTTGAAGGGTGTCGAGTTATAATGCTGCATTCTATTTTGAAAAATTGAAGGCCAAAATTTTTTCGCTTTACAAACGAAATATGCTATGATTCAAGATTAAGAGAAACAAAAAGGTAAGGGTATGCAAAGAAAAATCATCTGTTTTCTTTTATTCTTTATGCTGTCGGCACTTCCTGTCCATAGCGAAAATGCAATGGACTACTTTTACCTTGGACTTAATAGTAATTTAACCTCTACGAAGATCAAATATTTCTCCAAGGCTTTGGAACTGGATCCAATGCTGGCAGAAGCTTACGAAAAAAGAGGGATGCTCTATTTTTTCCAGGAAAAATTTGACCATGTAATTCAGGATTTCCAAACCTATATTAGACTTGCACCTCCAAAAGCCGAAGCCTATAGAATGTTAGGGGTTGGTTACTTAAATAGCGGGTTTTATGAACGAGCAATAGACAGGTTCACCCGCGCCATCGAGATGGAACCTGAACTGGCCAGCACTTACGCAAACCGGGCTGAAGCTTATCGTTTAAGTGGTAAATATGAGGAAGCTATACGTGATTCCACCATTGGCATAAAGCTAATAGATGATGGGCGAACCATGTCCGATGCTTATAGAACCAGGGCAAAAGCCTTCAGGGAGATTGGGCGAAACGATCTTGCTATTGCCGATGTCAATGCCGCTTGGGATATAGACCCAAGAGTTCCCCTCTGGTGGAAATACCAAAGGTTTCAATCCGGAAGAAATGAGAAATATAGCCCCATTTCTAATCATTGGCATTTGTATTGTATTAATCTTTGGGCTAAAGTTCAAACCACCAGAAAAAGACGACTAGAATTGATACATGTAATTCAGCCTCTTCATCGTTCTGTATTAAGGTCATTTTGTAAGTCTGAAAATTTCAAATTTGAGATCCAGAATAAATACAGAATTTTACGGGATTTGCCCTATTAGCTTCTTGTAAATTTTTAACTATGTGTATTTACTATAAATAGTAATTTTTTCGAGGTTATGGGTAAAATGCTGGCACGTTCGAAAGGTTATATAAATTAAATTTCAAGGTACAATCAAGCGTTGATAGTCTCAAAAACAGAAATATAACTCCAACTTTTAACTCCAATCTTACCTTACCTAACTGATTATTTTTCATACGCTATCTGTAATGAGATCGATATTTGGATACTGCAAGAAAGCACACGCTTTCGATTCGATAAATTTTAGATCGATTCCATTGCATATCACAAGTTTAACTGTTATAAATAGATTCTCAATATATCTGCATCGGCACATATTTGGTTTTCTGGTAACACATTTCATTTCGGCACGGATTACATTACAAAAGTAATGATACCCAGATCCGTATAATCACTTGTTAGAAGTCTTCAAAAGAAATAATTATATCGAGGATTTAGTATGAAAAAGAAAATTATAGCTGCATTGCAGATCGGCTCTTCTTCCCAAGGAACGGCTGTGACCTTAGACCAAATCTTGGGCTATAAAGAAAGTATCCAAAATTCTAATTGTAATTTATTAGTAATGCCTGAAGCCCTTTTAGGGGGGTATCCCAAAGGGGCTGATTTTGGTACTCGTGTAGGATATAGAACCAGCGAAGGACGCGAAGAATTTTTGCAGTACTGGCAACAAGCTGTTGATATTGATGGTCCAGAAGTTCTTGCTCTTACTGAACTTGCAAAGGATTGTCACACCTCAATAGTCATCGGAATTATTGAACGTAGTGGCACAACCCTGTACTGCACAGCTCTGTTTATAACGGACACTGGAGAGATTGCTAAGCATCGAAAGTTGATGCCTACTGCTAGTGAAAGATTAATTTGGGGACAAGGAGATGGTTCGACAATTCCTGTAATTGAAACATCGGCAGGACGAATAGGAGCTGCCATATGCTGGGAAAATTATATGCCTTTATTGCGAACAGCAATGTATGCTAAAGGCTTAGAAATATGGTGCGCACCGACCGTAGATGATCGGGACATATGGCAGGCTAGTATGCAACATATTGCTTATGAAGGCAGGAATTTTTTAGTAAGTGCATGTCAGTATCAAGCACCGCCTTCTAATGGAAGTTGTAGAGACCAAGCATGGCCAAAGGACAAGCCTTTAATTAGAGGAGGTAGTGTGATTATATCTCCAATGGGTGAGATCATTGCTGGCCCTATCTACAATGAAGAAGGATTAATCTCTGCTGAGATTGATTTAAATGATATTGTAAAAGCACGATATGATATGGATCCAGCGGGACACTACTCACGACCAGATATATTTAAACTTATGGTCAATGAACAAGAACGCCCCCCAGTGACAATTATTGGGAATGAAACCCTCAAAGAGTTTTAATAATTTAGCCTTAATAAGTAGTCATATTATATTGCTTCTAACAATGCGCTTGCGGTCGGACGCTCCGCTCATACCTCGCTC